>CASDRL010000037.1 GCA_949283145.1 uncultured Clostridia bacterium
CCGTCCTCCCATGTCGGGAACATATAGGAGAATTTGCGGTGTTTAGCGGACTTTTTGAACACTTTAAGTGTCACTTGCGTCAGAATGCCGAATGTGCCCTCGCTGCCCATCATGATCTGATCGATGTTGGGACCGGTGGCTTTGCGGGGGGCGGAATCGGTGCGGATCCTACCCACGGGGGTGACGTATTCCTGGCAGAGGACGAGGTCTGCCGCGCAGCCGTAGTAGGTGGAATTCTGTCCGCTGCCGCGCGTCACGACCCAGCCGCCCACGCAGCTGTATTCGAAGGACTGCGGGAAATGGCCGCAGGTGAGGCGGTGTTTCGCGCCGAAGTTTTCGGGCGCGTGATTGAGTATGTCCTCAAGGTCGGGACCGCTGATGCCGGGCTGTACGGTGATGGTCTGGTCCACTTCGTTGAAGGCGATCACCTTGTTGAAATTCTTTCTGAGGTCGATGAGCATGTTGGGCGAGCACATGCACTCGGTGCCGCGCGTCACGCTGGAACCGCCGGCATAGACATAGATGTAGATCTTGTGCTTTTTGGAGAACTCGACCAGCGCCTCCATATCCTCCGTGGTGGAGGGATAGACAACGACGTCGGGCAGGTTCTCGATGATGCCCTTCCTCAGACGCATGATGTCCACCATGGTCTTGCCGTAGCACACCTTGGCGCGCGTGAGCTCATCTGTCGCGACATTGTCCGCGCCGAGGATGCGGTTGAGCTCCCCGATCTGCTCCTCGGTGAGCCGGGTGGGAGAATGGATGTCCACGACCTCGTTGCCGACGTCCACCATCTCTTTGAAGTCATCATCGGTGAGATGGAATTTTTCCTTCACCAGTTTGTAGAGCCCCTCTTTCGGGCGCTTATATGCGGCGGGATCGCCCCACTTCATGATGGAACGGTAGCTGTCCTTGACGGGCGCGTCAGTGATCCACTTGGGTTCAAAATCTTTGTAGGGTTTGTTAGACATGTTGTTCTCCTTTCTTAAGCTCAATATATGGTCGCCGTGGCGATGAGATCGACATCGGTGCCCACGACGGAATGCGCGACGACATCGCCGCGGTGCAGTTTCTCGGTGACTCTGATGCCGTTCACGAGCTGCATCAGCTCCCCTATCTTGCTCTTCGGGATCTCCCCGTTGGTGCGGACGGGCAGCACGGGCATGCTGTCAAACGCCGTCGCGACGGTGGAACACACCGTGCGCATGGGACAGGACGCCTCAGCTTTTGCGAACGCCTCGCCCTTCTTGCAGGTGTTGCCGGTGACGACGCCGTCCTTGACGGTCATCCTGCAACCCTTGGGACATACAATGCAGACAAGCTCCATCAGTTTTCCTCCAATTCCACGCTGAGTTTGCTCTCCGCGTTCAGTCCGAACGAGGAGAAATCTATCTCCACACGCTGCATCTCGGGGGGACGCAGGAAGGAGAACTTCTTTTTGTACACCTCTTTGCCGTCGGCGGTGATGCGGAGAGTGCCGCGGTCCATATCCTTCGCGGAGCGGAAGAAGAACACCACCCTGTCCTGCGGTTTTGCAAGATCTATGCGGTGAGGCACATATGAGAGCAGCCCCTTGCCGCGCTCCAATCTCACGCATTTGCCGGAAGGGGCGTAATGCGCCGCATTCGCGCCCGCGTCCGCCGCGCACTCCGAGACGTAGTCCACAAGGTCGAAGACGTTAAGAGCGTTGCCCGCCGAGAAGACGCCGTCCACGGAGGACATATAGGTCTGGTCGCAGTCCGGCCCCTTGGTGAAGGGATTGATCTTCACCCCGAGGGTCTCTGCAAGTTCGTTCTCCGGGATGAGTCCGACGGAGAGGATGAGCGCGTCGCACTCCACGATGCGTTCGGTGCCCTTGACGGGCTTCATCTTGTCGTCCACCTCGGCGACCTCCACAGCGGTCAGCCTGTCCACGCCGAACACGCGGGTGACGGTGTGCGAAAGGTGGAGCGGGATGTCGAAATCGTGCAGGCACTGATGGATGTTGCGGGTGAGTCCGCTGGGCTCGGGCTTGACCTCATAGACGCCTTCCACTTCCGCGCCCTCGAGGGTGAGGCGGCGCGCCATGATGAGACCGATGTCGCCGCTGCCGAGGATGACGCACTTCTTTGTCGGCATCTTGCCCATCAGATTGACGAAGTTCTGCGCCGTGCCCGCCGTGAAAACGCCCGCGGGACGGGTGCCTTGGATGAGCACCTGTTTCGCTGTCCTCTCGCGGCAGCCGGTGGCGAGGACGAGCGCCTTTGCGGTGAAGTCCAGCATCCCCTCTCTGCTCACGCAGGTGACGGCGAACCCGCCGTCCTTCTTCTCTATGCGCGTCACGAAAGTGAGGGTGTAGCAATCAACGGGCAGGGCTTTCACGAGGTCGATGTACCTCTCGGCATACTCGGGGCCCGCCAGTTTCTCACCGAAACGGATGAGCCCGAAACCGTCGTGCACGCACTGTTTCAGGATGCCTCCGAGCCTCGCTTCGCGCTCCAGCACCGCGACCTTTGCGCCCGCCTTGCACGCGCTTTCGGCAGCCGCGAGCCCCGCGGGACCGCCGCCTATGACGATGACGTCGTAACTTTTCATTCCTTCACCTCCGCCGCTTTCTTGCTGTCTGCGTAAAGTATGACGCTGCCCTCGTCGCCTTTCAGCACGTCCTCGGGCTTGATGCCCTCGTGCTCGGCGATGATCTTCACCACGAGCGGCGAGCAGAACCCGCCCTGGCACCTGCCCATCCCCGGGCGCACGCGGCGTTTGATGCCGTCCACCGTGCACACTTTGAGGGGGGAGTCGAGAGCGTCGATGATCTCTCCTTTGCTCACTTCCTCACATCTGCATACGATCTCGCCGTAAGCGGGATCGCGCTCGATGAACGCCGCACGCTCTTTCTCGGAAAGCCCCGCGAGTTTCGGGGTGTGTTTGCGCACGGGATCGAACCCCTTTCTGTCCTTTGCGCCGAGCATCTCTTTCACCCAGTCACGCACATCGCAGGCGATGGCGGGAGCCGCCGTGATGCCCGGGGACTGTATGCCCGCGGTCTCGATGATGTTCTTGGTGAAAATGCCCTTGCGCACGACGAAATCTTCCTCATACGTCGCGGCGCGTACGCCCGCAAAATATGTGATGATATCCGCCGTCGAGAGTTCGTCCGCCGCCACTTTCTGCTTGCGGATGATGGCGAGGACGTCGTCAAGAGAGGTGGAAGTATCCTCGCGGTAAGGCTGTTCCACCGCGTTGGGTCCCACCAGGATGTTGCCGTCCACGGTGCGCATGACGCCGCCGCCCTTGGTGTGTCCCACCGCCGCGTGAGTCTGCTCCTGCGCTTCTTTGGGAAGGGGCGCGAAATAGCTGCGCGCAAATGACGAGATGGCGTAATAAGCCTTTTTCTTGTCGAGGATGAGGTCGGTGCCCTTGCGGGGATGGATGGTGAACGTCCTGTCCCCTGCCATCTCCGCAATGACGTCGCTGTACGCGCCCGCCGCGTTGACCACGATGCGGGGACGCACGGTGCCGCGGTTGGTGCGGACGGCGGTGATGACGCCGTCTTTGACGTCCATCCCCTCGACCACGGTGTTGAGAGAGACCTCTGCGCCGTTCTCGATGGCGTTCTCCGCGAGCGCGATGGTCACCTTGTAGGGCGACACTACGCCCGCCGACGCCATATACACCGCCCCGGTCAGCCACTTGGGCGGATGGGGCTCTATCTTCCTCATCTCCGCGGGAGACTTGAAACTCATGTCCGGCACGCCGAGCAGCTTGCCTTTGAGCAGCATGAGCGGCGCGATGATATATCTCTCCCACTTGGTGCTGAACATGAAGGTCTGCGCCCAGCGTTCGAAATCACACCCGAGCTCCTTGCACAGCCCCTCGTACATCGCATTGCCGCGCAGTACATAGTGCAGTTTGAGCTGTCCGCGGTGCAGGTCGATGCCGGGATGTATGCAGCCGTCGTTGCGGGAGGAAGCGCCAGTGCCGACGTCGTTCGCCTTTTCGACGAGGAGCACCTCGATGTCAAGGCGGGAGAGCTCTCTTGCGAGCGCGCACCCCATGATGCCGCCGCCCACGATGAGCACGTCCGGCGTCCTGCCCTCGAGCGCGTCGTCGCGGAGGGAGGGCTTTTTCGGTTCCTCGTGAAAACCTTTGAGCTTTATGTCGTTGAGGACGCCGAGAGAACCCTTGCACACCGCCGCGACCCCGCAGCGGTAGATGGCGTCCCAGCTCTCCAGCTCTCCGGAAAGGCGCACGCATCCGCGGTGCTCTTCCACCTTGACGGACGGCGCGATCTTATGAACTCTTTTTGCGACAGCTTTCAAATTCATCGCTCAACCTCACATAATCTGTTTTGCCCACCTGAGTACGCGGAAGCGCCTCAATGTGGATGACATATCTCGGCTCGTGCCACTTGGAAAGCTCGTTCACGATGTGGCGTTTGAGCTCCTTGACTTGCTCTTCCGAGGGTTTACCCGTCACAAACAGCGCGATAAACGGCTTGTTGTGCTCTCTCACCTCGATGGCGGCGCATTGCCCGACAAACGGGAGCTCCACCGCCGTGCGCTCTATCTCCGCGGGGAAAACGTTGACGCCGGAGATCTTGATGAGGCGCTTCTTCCTGCCCATGAAATAAAGCGAGCCGTCCTCGGTGGCGCGGAACATATCCCCCGTCTTCAACCACTTTTCGCCGTCTAGCTCGGCATAGGTCGCCGCGGTCGCCGCTTCGTCGTCGAGATAGCCGAGCATGAGCTGGTTGCCCGCAAGCAGCAGCTCCCCCGTCTCGCCTGCGGGGACTTCTCTCCCCTCCTCGTCCACGATGAGCGCGCGCATGTTGACGAGCGGTTTGCCGAGCACCGCTCCGCCCGCCTTGTCCGGCGAGAGCACGCACACGCTGCCCGTCTCCGTCAATCCGTAGCCGGGAGAGAGCACGCAGTCCGTCCCCGCCTCGCGCATACGCGCGTCGAAACGGCTCTCGAGCTCCGCGTCCACGGTGTCGCCGCCCACATACACGCGGTGCAGCGAACGCACGTTCTCGCCCCTGAACCCGGGCTCCGCGAGCAGCTTGTTCACCATGCCGGGCACGGCGATCATTAGGGTGACCCCGTTCCGCGCTATGGCGCGCACCGCCTTGTCCGCCTTGAAAACGGGCATGAGCACGGGCGCCGCCGCTATGCAGATGACGGTGTGCAGCCCCACGAACAGCCCGAAGCCGTGGAACATGGGGAGCGCCGTCAGCATCCTGTCCTTTTCGCCGTAGCCCTCCTTTTCGAGGGTGGCGAGCAGGTTGCCGGTGAGCGCATTGACCGCCGCCGCCGAAAGCACGACTGTCTTGGCGTCGCCGGAAGTCCCGCCCGAACGCATATACACCGCGGGCTCGCTCCCGTCGCCGGAATATGGCTCAAAAGGTACGGCGCGGGGCAGACCTATATAACCGTAAGCGAGGAAGGGGCAGACCACCCTCTTCACTCCTTTCAGCCCTTTGCCGAGACGTTTGAAATTGATGTCGGAAAGAAAAACCGCTTTCGGATGCTGTTCCGCGACCGCCCGTTCGAACTCCCCTCTCGCCATCAGCGGATGGATCATCGAAGCCACCGCGCCGAGCCGGGAAACGGCGTAAAACGCGACGATGCCCTGCTCCATTGTGGGCAGCGCCAGCATGACCACATCCCCGCGCCCTACTCCCATGGCGGCGAGCCCTCCCGCCACTCTTTCGACCTCACGGAAAAGTTTGCGGAAAGTCATGCTCCTGTCCCCTCTTATCAGCGCCGTCCACCCGTCGTTTTTGGGCTTATAGGCACGCATATAATCGTAAAGGGACATTCTCTCCGTTATCATGGTTAAATTATAATCCGTACACGCGCGTGCAGTCAATATGCAAATCCCCACCGCAGCCGGATAAAATGACAAAAAAAAGTTTTTGTCCGGCGGTATAAACCGGCGTTTCTCTGTCCATAATCCCGGCAAACGGAGGTAACACCATGAGCAAAATTACGGTTGCCGCAAAGAAAGTCGGCGATTTTATCAAAAGAAACGCATTCTATCTCCTCATCCTGCTGTGCATAGCGTCGGTGGCGACCGTCATCGCGTTGGCGGCGAGCGGAGATTTCGGCGGCGAGGCCGATCCCGGCGCGGAAGTCGTCCTCCCCGATCCCGACGAACCCACGGACAAGCCCGACGATACGGATGAGCCGGATGAACCGGACGAGCCCGAAAAACCCACCCTCTCCTTCGCCTCTCCCGTGAACGGCACCGTCTCGCAGAGCTACAGCGACGCGACGCTCGTGTGGAACGCCACTCTCGGGCAGTATGAAGTGCACCTCGGCGTTGACTTCACGGGCGACGATCTTTCCGTCTTCGCTTCCGAGGCGGGCACCGTCAGCGACGTCATCGACGATCCCCTGGACGGCACCTGCGTCATCATCGATCACGCGGACGGCTATCAGACGCGCTACTGCTCCCTCGACGAAAACGTACAGGTCGCGAAGGGCGACAGCGTGGAGAAGGGACAGCTCCTCGGCACGATGTCCGCATCCCGCGGCTCGGAGAGTCTTGCCGGCAACCACCTGCACTTCGAGATGATGAAGGACGGTGAACTCATCGATCCCCTCGACGTGCTCATCCTCGAAGAAAAATAAGTTTCTCACCTATGAGGAAATAATCTCCCCCCTTATGCCGGAAGAGCGCGACGAAATGTCGCGCTCTTCCTTTATGTATCTGAAATTTTAAGTTGTTTTCGTCGGCGCGCGGGACAAGAACGATGCGCGCTCCGCCGAGCGTATCTCCGCCGCCGCGGCGCGGATCACGCTTCGCGCGTGTACACCTCGTGCATGGGGAGTTTGGGAGGGAAGATGTTCGCGATGAGTTCCCCGCTCACGGCGCACTTTTTGGCGAATATGAGGTTGACCACCGGTGTGACGATCATGCTCGCCGCCATGCTCGCGACGCCGATGAAGGGGGACTGCCCGATGCCCGCTTTGAACGCTTCTCCGAAGGTGGGGTCCCCTCCCGCAGAGCGCAGGATGTAATATCCCAGTCCGATTATGAGCGAGAAGGTCAGCACCAACGAGGTGACGATGGAGGCGTAAGCCCCCGCCTTGTTCGCCTTCTTGCTGTAAAGCCCCCAGACATACGGTCCCATGAAGCAGCCGGCGATCGCGCCCCAGCTCAGGCTCATCATGGTGACGATCGCCTCCACCTCCACGATGGCGAGCACGGCGGAGACGGCAACGAACACCAGACACAGCACCCTCAGAAGTATGTTGAGGTTGCTCTCCGGCGCGGTCTTTTTGATGTAGCCCTTATAGAAATCCACCGTCACAGTGGAGCTGGACGACAAAGAGAGCGCCGCCAACGTGGACATCGACGCCGAGAAGAGGAGCACGAGGATGAGACCGAGCAGCGCGGAGGGCAGATTCTCCACGATCATGGTCGGCACGAGTCTGTCATAGTTGCCGTCCGGCACCTCGCTGACGAAGCGGGTGATCATGCTGCCCATAAAATATGCGCCGCATCCGACTATGGCGGAGAACACCGTGGAAATGACGGCGCCCCGCCTTATCGCCGCCTTGTCCTTTATGGCGTAGAACTTGTGTATGGACTGCGGCATCCCCCACATCCCGAAAGAGGTCAGGCATACGAGGATGAGGATGTTGAAGAGCTGGTTGTCAAGAAAAGTCCCGCCCTCCGGGGTGACGGGGTTGGGGATGAGCGTGAGGTCGGGGTCGGCGAACAGTGCACCAAGCCCTTCTCCCCAGTTCATCTCCGGGGTGCCGAGCAGCATGAACACCGTGACGACGATGCCCACGATCATGATGATGCCCTGGATGAAATCGGTGATGGTCGTGGCAAAATAGCCGCCGAGGAAAAGATAGACCGCCGTAAGCCCCGCAAGAATGAGTATGCACCACATCGAGTCTATGCCGAGAGCCGCTTCGAAGACATAGCCCATGCCCTGATAGACGGATGCGGAATAGGGCAGCAAAAATATGAAGATGACGAGCGCGGAAACAAGCTTGATATACTTGCTCTCATACCTCTTTTCGAAAAATTCGGGCATGGTGCGCGCGCCGAGCGCCGAAGTCATATACTTGGTGCGGTTTGCGAGCACCAGCCATGCCGCAAGAGTGCCGAGCAACATATTGCCCACGCCGATCCACACCGCGGAGAGCCCGAAGTTCCAGCCGAACTTGCCCGCATATCCGACAAACACGACGGCGGAAAAATAGGTCGCGCCGTACGCAAACGCGCTGAGCCACCCGCCCACGCCCTTGTTTGCGAACATGAATCCCTCCACGCTGGTGCTTTTGCGCCGCGTGATGAGAGCCACGGCAAGGATGACCGCCATGTATATAGCGAAGATGAGCCATTGCGGCCACACTTCGTTTGCCGCCGAGATCAGCGAGAGCATCTTTCTCCTCCCCTCAACGTCCGCACATATGTGCCAACGTGCGTTTCGTCCGTCCTCTTCATCGCCTCATATGTGCATCTCATTGTCAAGCACATCTGCACATATGCGCATTTCATCGGATAAAATCATATGTTCAAATGCGCATTTCTGCACATTTGCACCGTTCAGATCAGCATGTCCGGGATGTCCCGCACCGCTTCGAGGATATAGTCCGGTTTCACTTTGCTCCGTTCCGCGTCCTCGCGCGAAGTCTCGCCGGACAACACCAGCACCGAAACGAAACCGCAGTTCTTGCCGAACGCGATGTCGGTGTAGAGCCTGTCCCCCACCATCGCGATCTTGCGCGGCGGCAGGTTGTATTTCAAAGCTATCCTCTGCCCCGCAGTCCTGTGCGGTTTGCCCATCACGAGATCGGGCTCTCTGCCCACGGTGAGCCTGATGGCGGAGAGCATGGCGCCGACATCCGGCATCGGGCATCCTTCCGCGGGACAGAAGTTGTCCGGGTGCGTCGCGATGAAGGGAAGCCCGTCATGCACGAAACGGCAGAATTTATAGAGCCTGTCGTAAGTGAGTGAGGTGTCGAAACCGATGACGGCAAGGTCGGGCTCGTCTTCAGAAAGCTCGATGCCGTACATCTCGAATTCAGCGCGCAAACGGTCGTTGCCGAGCAGGAACACTTTTTTGCCGCGGTAATTGTCAAGAAGATATTCGCAGGTCACCTGACCGCTGGTGTAGATCTCGTCGGAATAGACCCTGAGCCCCAAATGGTTGAGGCGCGCGATGTAATCCGTGTGCATGCGGGAGCTGTTGTTGGTGAAAAAACATATCCGCTTGCCCATTTCGCGCAGGCGGTTGACTGCGGCAAACGAGCCTTCGATCTCCCTGTCGCCTATGTACACCGTGCCGTCGAGGTCAAAAAGAAAAAGTTCGACGTCTCTTATGTTCTTTGCCATTGTCTCCTCTGTCGGGGAGCGCTCATCCGCTCTTTGCCGCTTTCTCCCTCTTTTCCGTACGCGTCACGCCGGGCAGCATCGCCGCCGTCAGCCCCGTACCCGCCGCGAACCCGAGCAATCCGCCCGACATTTCGCCCGCGAGAGCCAGCGCCCGCAGCACGTCTTCCGAAGTGAACGCGCTCTTCATCCAGAACCCCGCGTCGTCATACATCCTGCGCCACTTGCGCTCGGCGGACGAAAGATCGCAGCAGGCGAGCTCCGAGATGAGATCCATGCGATATTCTCCGAGTATATAACTTATTCTAAAATAACTGTTCGCGCCGAAAATGTCAAACGCTTGCAGGATGTTGCACCTGTCCGCGCCCGCGAGCCGGGCGATCTCGTCCGCCGCCGCCGAATGATCGGCGGGAAGAAGGGTGTCGAGCGCAGGCGAAGAGAGATAGGCTTTATAAAATGCCGCGAGCGTGCACGCCGCCACAAACACATATTCCCCTTTCCTGCGCGGACGTTTCCCGCGCGAGAGCGCGATGAGCCGCATCATCTCCGCAACGGCATCGCAGGCATATACCGTGCCGCCGAGCCCGTTCTTCATCACCTTCACGGCGATCTCCGTCCAGGTGTCCCCCTCCACGAGCTCTTCCCGATGGAAGTCCCTTTTCGGCGCGGCGAGCACCTTTTCCGCAAACAGATCCTCGAAACGCTTCACGGGCGACGCGAGCAGGATGCCGCACGCGGCGGCTGTTGCGTCCGCGGGAGAGGCGGCGAGCACGTCCTCGTCCAGACACACAGCCCGCACCCCTCCGCCCGCGAGCAGCCCCTCCTCGCAGGGTACGGACGGGAAAAGCACGCATTCTCCGCGCCTGTCCGCAGCAGCTTTCTTTGCGGCGGCTGCGGCGGCAGATCCGCCCGCGCCTACCGAAACGATGCAGTTCTCCTCCGCAAGGTCGGCGTCCTCCGCCCTCAGCTCCGTCACGCGGAACCCGTCACCGCGCAGACTCTCCGCGATCTCGGCGGCAAGTTTCTCGCCGTCTCCGTCCCGCACGACAAGCACTCTTCCCCCGCCGGAAAGCTCCTGCAAAAAATCCCCGAGCGCCGCCACAAGCCCTTTTCCGCAATAGATATCCGCGCCACCCGCCGTCTCACCGACTGCGGGGAACGATGTCACCTCGCAACGCATACACACCTCCGTCCGTGACAAGCCTAACGCCCTTCCCGCCGCGAAAAACGGCTCTTTTGCCGAAAAGAAGGGATATCCTGCGGAAAAATAAAGAACCGCGCCCTCAAAGGCGCGGTACGGATGCGGGACGCTCCGGGCGCCCGCCGCCGCATCACAATGTCAGTTTGTAGATCTCGTTGCGCGGCACTCCCCGTTCCGCCGCAACGCGCTTGACCGCCTCTTTCTTGTCCATCCCCCCTTCGATGTAACGGGCAAGATGTTCCTCCGGCGCAAGAGAAAGCAGTTCGTTTTCCTCCTCCGCGCCCTCGATGACGAGCACGATCTCTCCCCTCTCCTCGCAGTCGAAGGACAGCAGAGTGCTCTCCGTCACGGTCTCGTGCAGCTTTGTCATCTCGCGTACGGCATACACCTTTCTGTCGCCGAGCAGACCGCCGAGCTCCGCCGCGAGTTTCTTGACGTCATGTGGCGCGGCGTATATGACGATGGGCAGACAAGCCGCCGCGGCGCGCTCCACGGCGCGCCTGCGTTCACTCTGCTTTTCGGGCAGGAAACCGAGGAAGACAAACCCCGCTCCCTTTATCCCGCAAAGAGCGACCGCCGTCGTGACGGCGCTGGGACCGGGGACGCTTTCGACATCGAGCCCTTCCTTTCGGCAAAGCGCGACGACTTCCGCGCCGGGGTCGGAAACGGAGGGCATCCCGGCGTCGGTGATGAGCGCGACATTCTTGCCCTCTTTCACCATATCCGCTATTTTACGCGCACATTCCGCCTCATTAAACTTGTGATATGCGATGGTCCGCCCTTTTGCGCCTATGTGATCGAGCAGAGGGCGCGAATGTCTGGTATCCTCGCACGCTATGATGTCTGCGGCACGCAGAGTCTCCGCCGAACGCGGCGAAATGTCCCCGAGGTTCCCTATCGGTGTCCCAACGATATAAAGCTTTGCCATCAGCCGTAAAGCTCCTTCATCCTTTCACTCTCCGCGCCGCTCTCGTCCAGAACATAGAGCGCGTCCGTGACGACGCCCGGCTTTGCGCCCTTGCGCGCCGTCATGATAAATGTCCCCGCCCTCTCGCCGGGACGCGGGAACACGAATGTCATCGTCTTCGGTTCGAGCGCATGCGCCCTTGCGGAAGATATCGCGTCGCAGAGCCGTTCCGCGCGCATGACCAGCGTAAGATCGCCTCCGAATCTGAGACACGCCGCGGCCGCCGAAACGAAATCGTCCAACACCGCCTCGCCCTCGCGTTTTGCCGCAGCCGTCCTGCCGCCGTCGGTGCCGTCGGAGAAATCGAAATAAGGCGGATTGCACACCGCCTTGTCGAATTTTTCCCGTCCGAGCAATTCGGGCGCGCGGCGGACGTCACCGCACACCACCGACATCCTGTCCGAGACGCCGCACCTTTCCGCATTGCGCCGCGCGAGGTCCGCCGCACGGGGATCGAGCTCCAAGCCTACCGCCTCTCTCACGCCCTTTTTCAGGAGCGCAAGCACGGACATTATGCCCGTGCCGCATCCGAGGTCGAGCAGCCTGTCCCGACTGCCCGCCCGCAGAAGGTTGGCGCAGATCACGGAATCCTGCGTGAAGAGATAGCCGTCCGTATCCTGCAATACGGAAAACCCTCTCCCCAGATCCACGGCATATTCCATCAGGCGCGCTCGACGCGGATCTTCACGCGCGTGCTGATCTCGGGATAGACCCTGACCGTCACTTCGAAATCGCCGAAATCGCGGATGCTCTCCTTGATGTCGATCTTTTTCTTGTCGATGTCGTAGCCGAGGGCGGCGAGCGCCTCGGAGATGTTCTCGCCCGTGACGGAGCCGAACATCTTGCCCCCGTTGTCTCCGCCGCGCATTTTGACGGTGACGACGACGTCTTTGAGTTTCTTGACCGTCTCGAGGGCGGCGGCGCGCTCGGCGGCGTCTTTCGCCTCTTTGGACTTCCTGCGCTGCTCCGCAACGTAGAGGTTCTGAGTCGTGCCCTCGATGGCGAGCCCTTTCTTCAAAAGGAAGTTGCGGGCGTAGCCGTCGTTGACTTCGACGATCTCGCCCTTTTTGCCTGTGCCTTTGACATCCTGATTGAGAATGACTTTCATAGTGATCTCCTTTTTTTGATTATACCACACCGCGGCGCGCATTACAAGCCGGAGTCTGTCTAAGCGGCGCCTTTTGCGCGCAAATGTGTAAAAAAACAAAAAAGGGGGAAAATAACCCAGGAGGCAATCATGAAAGAGATCATCTGCGAGACATCCAGCTGCGAACACAATCTCAAATGCCGCTGCATGGCGGGCATAGTGTCGGTCGGCGACGGCGCTAAGTGCCTGAGCCGCATCAAACGCGAAGGCGGAGCCCTCGCCCAATCCTTTGCCGACGTGGAAGCGGGCGAAGAGTTCCGCGGCTCGGAACACGACTGCATCGTTCAATGCGCCGCCGAGTGCGCCCTGAACACGGGCGGGCTGTGTTCCGCGGAAAAGATCACCGTCCGTGACAAGTTCTTCTCCGCGAAATGCAAGTCGCGCATAGCGGCACCCAAGAACTAAACAGCGGTTTATAAAACAAAAACGCCGCATAAACGGCGTTTTTTGTCATATTTCGCTTTCTGTTCCGATCAGCGGACATCCGGAAGCGAAAGAACACGGGGCGGAACGCCCGCTCTCGGCGCACTCCCCTCTCACGCCACTTCGCGGACGTAGGCGGGAGTGAATGAGTCGTACTTCCTCGCAAGTGCGGGGACGCCCGTGCGCGCGAAAGTGCGGTTGTAGCTGTCCGCCTCTCCCTTGAACTGCGGACGGGAGGAGACAAGCTCCGCTATGCCCGCCGTCACGAGCACAAGGGTCATCGTGGGGAAGGGCACACAGGTGCCGGTGTCCATCATGGAGTAGCCCTCAAAACCCAGCCACGCGACGAGCGTAAAGAGGTTGAAGGGATTCCTGAGACGGCGTATCGTGCGGAAGCGCGCCACATAATAAAAGATGTAAGCCGCGAGCCCCACCAAGCCCATGTTGGCGAGCACCTGGAAGAGCGTGGAATGGAACCAATAGAACTGCATCGTGTTGATGGCAAAGTTGTCGCCGTAAAAACCCAAGCCCACCCCGAGGACGGGATGCGCGGTGAACAGATCCCACGCCTCGGCATAGAGGATGTCGCGGCTGGAGGGCCCGAAGCCCTGGTCGAAGAGACTCTCTATCGCCGCCTTTATCTCGTCGAAATAAACGCCGAAGCAAACGATGAGTGCGGCGATGATGAAGGCGTAGGCGATGCCCATCCTCTTCTTGTCCGTCGCTTTGACGAGCGCCAGCACCACGCATACTGGCGCGGTGATCGCCGCCATCAGGATGCTCCCGCGGGAATAGCTCAGAATGACGCCGACATACTGCGCCGCGCCGCACAGCGCATACACTCCGCCCCACCGGTATCTCGTCGCGAGATAGAAGCACATGGGCGCGGAAAGGCTCAATATGGTCGCCGCGTTGTTCTCGATGCCCCAGCCCAGGTCGCGGGCGACCTTGCCCCAGTCCGCGGGCGCGAGGTCTGCGCGGATATACCACACGGCAAGCTCCGCCAGCACGGCGAAGCCGAACCACATCAGCATCTTGGAAAAATAGAGCCCGACATCCCTTTTATCGTCCCTGCCCGCATAACAATAGATGAGCAGATAGACCGCCAGCACGCCGATCCCGAGGAAGAGAGTGTTGGGAAGGGCTTTGAGATAGTCCGCGGCGGTCACGACGCCCGCGCCGCCTATGATGAGCGCGACGGACACAGCGATCTGCGGCACCGTCATCGTCCCCGGGCGACGGGCGCGTTTCGCGTTGCGCGCCAGGAAGAAGACCACCGCAAGCCCGAGCGGGATGAAGGTGGGCCACATGAAGATAAAATCCTCCACCTTGTCCGTGAAGATCATGCACATCGCATAAAAGAGAGGCGCCGTAAGCGGAAGGATGTCGTCGAGGACGACAAGCGCGATGCAGGTGAGCGCGATGAGCGCGACAAACCCGAACTCCGCGCTCTCCACGGTCCAGGCGATGAACACTATGGCGGCGAACGTCGCAAGGTAGAAGTCCGTATAAGCGAACTTTTTGAAGCCGTCTATAAATCTCATCATACTTTTCCTGCAAAAACAGGGGCACATATGCACTGCCCCCGCCCGATAGCGGCATTATAGCACTTTCCCGCACCGCGCGCAAGACATTGACGTTCCTCTTCTCTTTCGCTCCGCCGCACCGGACCCGTCCCGGGCGCTTGCGCACGCGTATAGTTTGTGCATCCGCGCTTCCGACAAACGCACGGTGCGGAAATGATGCGGAGCGCTTTCGCGGGCGGAAAATTGACAAACAGGCTGCCCGGCGGTAAAATTTCCACGTGAGAGTGAAAGGTTTCGAGCCCTGTTTCGGCAAAGACTGCGATACGCTGATCCTAGGCAGTTTCCCGAGCGTCAAGTCGCGGGAGACGGATTTCTACTACGGCCATCCGCGCAACCGCTTCTGGGGGACGCTCTCGGAATATTTCGGCGCGCCCCTCCCCGTCACGACGGAGGAAAAGAAAACCCTCATCTTCTCACACGGCATCGCCCTCTGGGATGTGGTGACGGAGTGCGAGATCAAAGGCTCCGAGGACGCGAGCATACGCGACTACTCGGTCGCTGACGTCACCTCTTTCGTCAAAGAACACGGCATCACGCGCATATTCGTCAACGGCAAACGCGCCCTCTCCATCCTGCTCACGGCGCACCCGGGCATTGCGCACATGGTCTGTCCTCTCCCCTCGACGAGCCCCGCTAACCCGCGCTTCGACAAAAAGATATGGTTCGACGCCCTCGACGGTTTCCGCCCGCAAACCTGACGGCGGTACGCGCGCAACAGCGCAAAGACTTAATGTGACAAAAACCGCGGTTTAAGCCGCGGTTTTGTCATTTCAACTCACTTTTTGCGTTTCTGCCGCTCATAAGGTTCTGCTTGCGGCAAAGCCTGTTTCCTCAGCCCGACAATCAGGGATATGCCGGCAGCGACTGCGAAAAACACTCCGAGCACCATTCCGCCGACATCAAATACGGCGAGCGCGTTCAGCACCCTTCCGAGAGACGGATCATGCCCCGTTGCGCGTCCGAACACCGCAGACTGCGGCAGCGACATCATCCTGTCTCTGCCCGTCTCCACGACAATGCGATCGGAGGTCAGCCGCGTCACTCTGCCCGTGCTCATGCCGCGTGTCAGACGGAAAACGGCGAATTCGCCCTCCGAAAGATCTTCCGCGCCGCAGGGGTCGAAGAGCACGAGCGTGTCGTCCGGCAGTTCGCTCCCGACGCTTGCGGAATAAAGGAAGCACCCTTTGCCGAAAATGTCCGGATAGCCGCTGACGAGAGTGCAAATGAGGATCGCGATGCAAAGCAGAGCCGTTACGGCGGCTGCGGCAGCTGCCACGATCGACACGACCGCGACCCCTCTGCCCTTGCCCGCTCTCTTTGCAGGCATCAGAACGTCACCACCGCGCTCACGGTGACGGACACGGAAGCCCTCGTCTGCACGGGCGGCAGCTTGACGAGCGTCCTGGTCCCTTCCTGATCGGGGATGAACACTTTGTTATCCGATGTGCCATACGTCCCTGCGACCTCGGCGCCCAGCGCCGAAAGCGCCGCTTTTATATCATCGGTCATCTGACTTGTCGGCACCAATAACCACACCCTACTATTACGCGTGAGCGACGCTGAAGAGGACAACATTTCGAATCTGCCTGCGATCTCGACATAACCCGCCTCGCCGTTAAAGAGCAATATCCCGTCACTTATTACAAAGCCGCTCCGATCCTTATCCGTATTGACATCGCAGCCTTTGACGGTGAGCCCGCCCTCGCTTTCGCCCGTGACGTTGGCGACGGGAGTGACCGTGCCCTGCGTATCCTCGCCGTCGGGATAGGTGATCTTGAAAATATCGCCGTAGGTTTCCGCGGTGTAGGCGTAGCCGACATCGCAGACTTCGGCGCAGTAGGCTTGATAGTCCGCGAGAGCGACCTCGTCCACGGTGCCGCTTTGGTCGGCGTAGACGGAATCCGGCCATGTCCAACACACGCTCTTGCCCGTGCCGAGCGCCGCGGTTATCCCCGTGGCGTCCGTGGACACGGATGAGGCGGGGATGTAGTTGCCGCCGACGGAAAGATAGCCGCCGTGCTCCGAAAAGTTGTACGCAGAATAATAAGTGTCGGGGACAGGGCTCCCGTCCTCGGAAACATAAAAGACGACGGGGATCACCCTGTCATCCTCCGCGGTGCCGATCTCAAACCGCCAGGCGACATCCGCGCCGTCGAGGTCCACCCCGCCTAGCTCCGCCGAACCTTCGTCCCCGGGAAGAATGTAGCCGTCGCCGAAAAGGTCGAGTGAAAAGTCGGTGTCGCGGTAAGCGACGTCGCCCGCCTCTCCGCTTTGGGACGTCCACGTATAAGTCGCGCTGAACGCCGCAAAAGTGCCCGCCAGCGCACACGCGGAAGCGAGCGCTATCGAGATGGCGATCACGGCGACCTTCACATAGTTGCCCGCGAATTTTCTTCTCATAATTTTCTCTTTTGTAAAACGAGAGGATATGCCCTCTGCCGCCTGCGCGCAAATGCACGCAAACGACAAGGACACTCATGCAACATCTATTGCAGGAGTGTCCCTTGCTCTGTCATGCTGGTCGGCAGTGAGCGGGATTACTTGATCTCCGCGACTGCGCCGACTTCCTTGAACTTGGCGACGAGTGCTTCCGCAGCATCCTTCGGAATGCCTTCCTTGACCGCCTTGGGTGCGCCGTCGACAACGCCCTTCGCCTCGACGAGACCGAGACCGGTCGCATCCTTGACGACTTTGATGACCTGGACCTTGTTGGGACCGACTTCTTTCAGGATGACGTCGAACTCCGTCTTCTCCTCTTCGGCGGGAGCAGCCTCTGCCGCGCCGCCCGCGACGACTGCGACGGGAGCCGCAGCGCTGACGCCGAACTCTTCCTCAAGCTCTTTCACGAACTTGGAGAGCTCGAGAACGGTCATGCTCTTGATTTCTTCCATAAGTTTCTGAAGATCTGCCATTTTTTTATTCTCCGTAATTTTTTATTATTTGTTTTGCCGCCCCTGCGGCGTGGTGAGATGATTACGCTTGTTGCTCCATCTTTTCCGCGATCTTGTTCAGGCAAACCGCAAGACCCGTGATGGGAGACTGCATGCTGCCGAGCATCTTCGCGATGAGGACCTCTCTGGACGGGATGGACGCGATGGTCTTGACGCCGTTTTCGTCCATATATTCGCCTTCCACCAGACCACACTTGGCTTTCATCTTGTTGAGCTTCTTGATGCTCTCAACGATGATCTTGGCGGGCATGACCGCGTCCTTGTCGGAGAACGCGACGGCGGTGGGGCCGTTCAGAGCGTCGTCGAACTGCGTGTAGCCCAGATCGTCGAATGCGCGTTTCACCAGACGGTTTTTGAGCACCTGATAATCCACGCCGGCGTCACGGAGCTGCTTTCTGAAAGCGGTGTCTTCCGCAACGTTGAGCCCCATATAGTCAATGATGACGAGGGACTTCGCAGAGGAGATCTTCGCTTTGATCGCTTCGACCTGCTGTTGTTTCAGCTCGAGAACTTCCTTGGATGCCATATTACCTCCTTATAAAATAAATCGTCATCCCGAGACAACGGAATGACGAATACACGAGCGGTATTAACACTCCTCGGCAAGCATTCATTGAGGCTTTCGCCGCTTGCTGTCTCAGGAACGCGCTTATTGTAGCAAAGCGCAGGCTTTTTGTCAAACGATCGGACGCATTTGCCGGAGGAAAGCTCTTCCGGCACTCTCCCGCGCGGCGGCGCCGCGCGGGAAACGCCTTAGGTTCAGACGGTCTTGTAAAGGATCTTCACGCTGGGACCCATCGTGGAAGCGATGTACACGCTCTTGAGATACTGTCCCTTTGCCGCCGCGGGTTTCGCTTTCACAAGCGCTTCCATGACGGTGTTGAAGTTGTCCATGAGCTTCTCCTGCCCGAAGGACTTCTTTCCGATGGGGACGTGCACGATGGCGGTCTTGTCCACGCGGTACTCCACCTTACCGGCTTTGATGTCGTGGATGGCGCGGGTGACGTCCATCGTGACGGTGCCGGACTTGGGGTTGGGCATGAGGCCCTTGGGGCCGAGGATCTTACCCAGCCTGCCGACCAGACCCATCATGTCGGGAGTGGTGACGACGGCGTCGAACTCGAACCAGTTCTCGGAGGTGATCTTCTGGATCATGTCCTCCGCACCGACGTAATCCGCGCCTGCGGCTGCGGCTTCGTCCGCCTTGGCGCCCTTGGCGATGACCAGGACGCGCACCGTTCTGCCGGTGCCGTGGGGAAGGACGACGACGCCTCTGACCTGCTGGTCTGCGTGACGGGGGTCGACGCCCAGCTTGACGTGAAGTTCTATCGTTTCGTCAAACTTGGACTTTGCGGTCTCGATGGCGAGCGCCATGGCTTCCGCGCTGTCGTAAAGTTTGTTGCTTTCGATGAGTTTCTTAGAATCGATATAATTCTTTCCGCGTTTCATATTGCCTCCTTACTCCTCGACGAGGATGCCCATGCTGCGGGCGGTGCCGGCGATCATGCTCATTGCGGCTTCGAGAGAGCCTGCGTTGAGGTCGGGCATTTTGAGCTCTGCGATCTCCTTGACCTGCGCCTTGGTGATGGTCGCGACCTTGTCACGGTTGGGACGCGCCGACGCGCTTTCGATGCCGCACGCCTTCTTGATGAGGACGGGGGCGGGAGGAGTCTTCAGAATGAAGGTGAAGGAACGGTCCTGATAGATGGTGATGACCACGGGGATGATGAGACCTGCCTGCTTGGAGGTCTTCTCGTTGAATTCCTTCGTGAACGCGGGGATGTTGATGCCGTGAGGACCGAGGGAAGAACCGACGGGGGGACCGGGGGTGGCTTTCCCTGCGGGGAGTTGCAGTTTCACGACTGCGGTGATCTTTTTAGCCATAAAACCTCCTGACTAACGTGGTTTGACGAAGGCTTAGGTTGGATTTGCCTTCTCCCACACGCGCGGTACGCCGCACGAACGCTCACAGTTTTTCGACTTGTGAGAAGTCGAGCTCGACGGGGGTGTCCCTGCCGAACATGGAAATGACGACTTTGACTTTCTGACGCTCCGCGCTGATGGATTCGATCACTCCGTCGAAGTTCTCGAGAGCGCCGCTGATGACGCGCACGTTGTCGCCCGGCTTGATGTCCAGATCCTCAAACTCGATGACTTCGAGACCCAAACGCTTGACTTCGTCGTCGCGCAGGGGAAGAGGACGACCGGCGGGTCCGACGAAACCCGTCACTCCGCGAGTGTTGGTGACCATAAACCAAATGTGATTGGAATAGATCATCTTGATGAAGACGTAGCTGGGGAATTTCTTCCTCTGCACCACCTTCCTCTTGCCGTTTTTCTCCACGATGTCGTCTTCGACGGGGACCTTCACTTCGAAGATCCAATCCTGCAAACCGTTGTTTTCCACCATGTTGTGCAGGTTGTTTTCCACCATGGATTCATACCCGGAATAGGTGTGTATGACGTACCACTGAGGAGATTCCTTGATTTCCATATGACGCCTCCCGGTTTACACGATGGATGTCCACGTTCCGTCCACGACCAGATGAGACAGCCCGGACAGCACATAGTCGATGCCGAACAACACCACGAAAAATACGACGACCACCACCAGCACGACCGCGGTGGATTTGACAACATCTTTGCCCTTGGGCCAAGTGACCTTTTTAAGTTCCGAGACGACGCCCTTCAGACCCTTCCACATCCTCTTGAAGATGTTGGGCTTGTCGGATTTGGTCTTGGCGGTCTTTTTGACCTTCTTGTCTGCCGGAGCATTCTGCTGCTGCGCCGCACCCTCTTCGTAGGCTACGGGCTTTTCCAGCTCGCCGGGCACACGCCCGCGCATCCTGCTCTCGGAAGTTCCGGACATAGAGTTGTTATCCGGCGTTTTTTTTGCCATATTGCCTCCCGACCTTACTTGGTCTCTCTGTGCAAGGTGTGTTTTTTGCAGAATCTGCAATATTTCTGAAGCTCCATTCTGTCGGGATGCTTCTGCTTATTCTTTTTGAGGTTATAGTTGCGCTGTTTGCACTCGGTGCAAGCGAGCGTGATCCTCACTCGTGCTCCTTTCTGAGCCATTTTTGTGCCTCCTTTCGTGCTCCGTCTCACAGGCATACCCTGCACGGCCGCTCATGCGGCCGCGCAGAGTAACGCTTGTTTGAAAGAACACTTACTCGATTATCTTTGCAACGACGCCGGAACCGACCGTTCTGCCGCCCTCACGGATTGCGAAGCGCAGTCCTTCCTCGATGGCGATGGGGGTGATGAGGGTGATCTCCATGTCGATGTGGTCGCCGGGCATGACCATCTCAACGCCCGCGGGCAGTTTGATGGAACCGGTGACGTCCGTCGTTCTGAAATAGAACTGAGGACGATAGCCGTCGAAGAACGGGGTGTGACGGCCGCCTTCTTCCTTGGTCAGGACGTAGACCTGAGCGGTGAAGTGGGTGTGGGGATGGATGGTGCCGGGTTTGGCAAGCACCTGTCCGCGCTCGATCTCGTTGCGCTGCACGCCGCGGAGCAGTGCGCCGATGTTGTCGCCGCCCTCTGCGAAGTCAAGCAGCTTGCGGAACATCTCGATGCCGGTGACGGTCGTCTCGCGCTTCTCATCGCTGAGACCGACGATCTCGACCTTGTCGCCGAGCTTGAGCATACCGCGCTCCACTCTGCCGGTTGCCACGGTGCCGCGGCCGGTGATGGTGAAGACGTCCTCGACAGGCATAAGGAAGGGCTTGTCGGTGTCACGCTGAGGATCGGGGATATAGCTGTCGACTGCGTCGAGGAGTTCCTGGATGCAGGCGAGGGCGGGATCGTCCCACTTGCCGGCAAGACCTGCCTCCATCGCCTTCAGCGCGGAGCCGCGGATGATGGGGGTGTCGTCGCCGGGGAAGCCGTACTCGTTGAGGAGCTCACGCACTTCCATCTCGACGAGCTCGAGGAGCTCTTCGTCGTCGACCTGGTCGCACTTGTTCAGGAAGACGAGGATGTAGGGCACGCCGACCTGACGGGCGAGCAGGATGTGCTCACGGGTCTGGGGCATGGGACCGTCGGAAGCAGCAACGACGAGGATGGCGCCGTCCATCTGCGCCGCACCGGTGATCATGTTCTTGACATAGTCCGCGTGGCCGGGGCAGTCAACGTGCGCATAGTGACGCTTCGCGGTCTCGTACTCGACGTGCGCGGTGTTGATCGTGATGCCTCTCGCTTTCTCTTCGGGGGCCTTGTCGATCTCATCGTACTTCATGACCTGGGCCTGACCCTTGGACGCGCAATACATGGTGATCGCGGCGGTAAGAGTGGTCTTGCCGTGGTCAACGTGGCCGATGGTACCGATGTTGACGTGAGGTTTGGTTCTTTCAAACTTCGCTTTTGCCATTTTGAATTCCTCCAATTGGTTTGTTTTTGAGTTTGTGTTTTATAGAGAATATATAAGGATATTAGTTATAAACAGATACCTTATATATTATCTTTGGAATTTTTTGCCCGTCACTTTCTCCGCTATGCTCTGGGGCACTTCCGCATAGTGGTCGAAGAGCATCGTGAACGTCGCTCTCCCCTGTGTGATGCTGCGGAGCGTCGTCGCGTATCCGAACATCTCGGAAAGCGGGACGTCGCTCTCGATGGCTTGGATGCCGTTCTTCATCTCCATACCGCGCACACTGCCGCGGCGGGAGTTGAGGTTGCTCATGACGTCGCCGACATACTCGTCCGGGACGTCGATCTCCACCTTCATGATGGGCTCGAGCAGGATGGGCTTCGCCTTTTCCGCAGCGCTCCTGAACGCCATGGAACCCGCGACACGGAACGCCATTTCGGAGCTGTCCACTTCGTGTGTGGAACCGTCCACCAGCCTGACCTTGAAGTCCACGACTTCGTAGCCCGCCATGATGCCCGCTTTTGCCGCCTCCTTGATGCCTTCGCTGACCGCGTTGGCGAATTCCTTGGGGACGACGCCGCCCACGGTCTCGTTGGAGAACTCGTAGCCGCCGCCGGGATTGGGCTCCAGCTCGATGACGCAGTGACCGTACTGTCCGTGGCCGCCCGTCTGACGGACGAATTTGCCCTCCGCCTTGGCGGGACGGGTGACGGTCTCACGGTAGCTCACCTGCGGCTTGCCGACATTTGCCTCCACCTTGAACTCGCGGAACATCCTGTCCACGATGATCTCGAGATGCAGCTCGCCCATGCCTGCAATGATGATCTGACCCGTATCCTTGTCGGTGTACGCCTTGAAGGTGGGGTCCTCCTCCTGCAGTTTCATGATGGCGGTGTTCATGCGCTCCTGGCTCGCCTTGGTCTTGGGCTCGATCGCCACTTTGATGACGGGCTCCGGGAAGACCATGTTTTCCAGCACGATCTGGTGGGACCTGTCGCAAAGGGTGTCGCCCGTGGTGCTCTTTTTGAGCCCGACCAGCGCAACGATGTCGCCGGCGCCCGCCTCGGTCAGATCCTCTCTGTCGTCGGCGTTCATGCGGAGTATCCTGCCTATGCGCTCGTTCTCGTTCTTGCCGGGGTTGTAGACCATCATGCCCGTCTTGATCGTACCGCTGTAAATGCGGATGAAGGCGAGCTTGCCGACATATTCGTCGGTGAGGATCTTGAACACCAGCGCGGCGAAAGGCTCGTCGTCGCCGGGGTGCCTCACTTCGTCACGGTCCACCTTGGGGTTCTTGCCCGTGATGGACGCAACGTCGGTGGGCGCGGGAAGGAAATCCACGATGGCGTCCAAGAGGCGCTGGATGCCCTTGTTGCGGTAGGAACTGCCGCAAAGCACGGGCGTCATAGCCATCTCGATCGTCCCCTTGCGGATCGCCTTTTTCAGCTCCTCCTCGGTGACGGACGCGCTGTCGTCCATGATGCACTTCTCGAAGATGGCGTCATCGAAGTTCGCCGCCTCCTCGACGAGTTTCCTGCGAGCATCTTCCGCACGCTCCGTCATGTCTGCGGGGATCTCCCCTTCCGTGACGGTGATGCCGTTGTCCTCGCCCGAATAGTACAGCGCCTTCATGGAGATGAGATCGACGATCCCTCTGAAATCTCCTTCGCTGCCTATGGGGAGCACGACGGGCACGGCGTTGGTGCGCAGTCTCTCGTGCATCATTCTGACCACGTTGTCAAAGTTCGCTCCGTTGATGTCCATTTTGTTGACGAACGCGATGCGGGGCACCTTGTAGGTGTTGGCCTGGCGCCACACGTTTTCGGACTGAGGCTCCACGCCGCCCTTGGCGCAGAACACCGCGACCGCTCCGTCCAGCACTCTCAGGCTGCGTTCGACTTCAACGGAAAAGTCGACGTGCCCGGGAGTGTCGATGATGTTGATCTGATGACCTTTCCACACGGTGGTTGTGGCTGCGGAAGTGATGGTGATCCCCCTCTCTCGCTCCTGCACCATGTAGTCCATTACCGCTGCGCCGTCGTGCACCTCACCGAGTTTGCGCGTCATGCCCGTATAGAACAGAATGCGCTCCGTGGTCGTGGTCTTGCCGGCGTCGATGTGAGCCATGATGCCGATGTTCCTGACCTTGTCAAGTGCAAAGTTGCGCTGCATAAAAACTACCACCTATAGTGTGCGAACGCCTTGTTCGCCTCTGCCATGCGGTGCATTTCGTCCTTCTTCTTGACTGCGCCGCCCGCGAGGTTGTAAGCGTCCATGAGTTCGCCCGCAAGTCTTTCCTTCATGGTCTTTTCGCCGCGCTTTCTGGCAAATTGAACGATCCAGCGGATGGCGAGGGTCTGCCTGCGCTCCGGACGGATCTCCATGGGGACCTGGTAGGTCGAGCCGCCCACTCTTCTCGCTTTGACTTCGAGAAGGGGCATTGCGTTCTCGAGGGCTTTGGTGAAAATGTCGATCGCCTCCGCTCCGAGTTTCTTTGATGCGATATCGAAAGCCTCGTAGACGATGGTCTGCGCAGTCCCTTTCTTGCCGTCCAGCATGATCTGGTTGATGAGCTTGGTCACAACCGTGCTGCCGTAAACGGGATCGGGCAGAACATCTCTCTTGGGCACGCCGCTTCTTCTGGGCATATTGTCCTCCTTGGGTAATTACATTCAGAAAATTTCTTGGTCTTGGTCTTATTTGGGGCGTTTTGCGCCGTACTTGGATCTGGCTTGCTTGCGCTTTGCAACGCCTGCCGTATCCAGAGTGCCGCGAATGATGTGATAACGCACGCCGGGCAGGTCACGGACTCTTCCGCCTCTGATGAGCACCACGCTGTGCTCTTGCAGATTGTGTCCGATGCCGGGGATGTAGATCGTACCTTCCTGACCGTTGACGAGGCGCACTCTCGCGATCTTACGCAGAGCCGAGTTCGGCTTCTTGGGAGAAGTCGTCGTCACGGAAAGGCAGATGCCGCGCTTCTGCGGGCACTGTCCCATGATAGGAGTCATGGATTTCTTGGTCTGACGTTCCCTGCCCTTTCTGACAAGCTGGTTAATTGTTGGCATTCTTGTTCCTCCTGTGTTATTTCCGAATGTACCTGCTCAACCCATGCAAGTGCAATCAATCTATGCCTCGCGC
>CASDRL010000038.1 GCA_949283145.1 uncultured Clostridia bacterium
GCGAAGCTCACTCATTTTCACTCCGCGCGAATTAAAGCGGACAAGAGCGCCGCACCGAAGGTATAGCGATTGTTACACGAAGTGTCAATCGCGTCATTCCTCCGCCCCGGGGTCCCCGGGCGAAAATCTTTGATTTTCGGCTGGGGTAAATCGTGCCGGGTTCTCAGTGAGTACTGTTCGCCGCTCGATTATGTAAGTGCGAAACCCAAACTTCTTTCAAGAAGCGGAAAGTAAGTCCCGCATTTTAGGAGGACGATACTCTAATCGGACACGGGGGAGGAAAGCCCGAAGGGAAGGAGGGGGAATTCTAACTCACCCCCGAGACGAAAAGCCCATTCGAAGCGTCCCCGAGCACGACGCCCACTCCGAGCGGAGATATTACCCTTCTATATACTACCGGAGACACTATTTTTTCATTGACTGCGTGATGAGCAACACTTATACTGTGACCATGACCGAAACAAATATCGCCGTGGCGACACACGGCATCACGAAAATATACGGCGGGATCAGGCGCGTGGACGACGTCTCAATGCGCGTGATGAAGGGCGAGATCTACGGGCTCATCGGCAAGAACGGCGCGGGCAAGACCACCCTCATCCGCATGATCCTCGGCATTGCGGCTCCCTCCTCCGGGAGCGTGGAACTCTGCGGCGCAACATCGACGAGGGAACTTGCCGAAATGCGGCGCAAGACGGGCGCGCTCATCGAACAGCCCGCCTTTTATCCCCGCCTGTCCGCTGCGGGCAACATCAAGGCATATGCGCTTGCGGTGGGGCTCGGGGGGATAGACCCCGCTCCCCTTCTCTCCCTCGTGGGGCTCGGGGACGTCGGCAAAAAACAGGTGCGCAATTTCTCCCTCGGCATGAAACAGCGCCTTGCCATCGCGATGGCGCTCGCCGGAGACCCGGAACTTCTCTTTTTGGACGAACCCGTCAACGGGCTGGATCCCACGGGCATCTTTGAGGTGCGCGAGCTCATCCGCGCCCTCAACGCGGAACACGGCGTGACGGTGGTCATCTCATCGCATCTTCTCGGAGAACTCGGGCGCGTGGCGACGGCGTACGGCGTGATGCGGGAAGGAAAGCTCGTCGCCGAAGTGCGCGGGGAGGAACTCGCCGCACTCTCCCGCCCCCGCATCCGCGCGGTGGTCGCGGACAGGGAGAAGGCGGAAGTCGTGCTCGCGGCACACTTCAACAAGGAAGAGTATGTCATGAACGGCAACACGGCGGACATCTTCGCTCCCGCGGAAAAACTTGCGGAAATAGGAACAATGTTCGCATCCGCCGGCGTGCCCCTGCTGCAACTCTCCGCCGAGCGCGGCGACCTCGAATCCGCGTTCATCGGGATGCTTTGAGGAGGACGATATGCAGAAAGTGAAGCGGTTTTTCGGTCTCGTATCCTCCGACCTCATGAAGCTCTCGCGGATGAAGAGCCTGTATATCGGCATCGCGGTGATGTTCTTCCTCACCCTCGTCATAACGCTCGCGCAAGGCGCTTTCTCCTCCCTTTTGCAGGACCTGCCCTCCGAAAGCGGAGAGGTCATCTCCCCCGGCGCGGCGGAAGAGATCGGCGCGACTTTCATCTTCATGCTCCTGAATGCGGCGCCCTCTTCGACGGGGATATACTTCCTCGTCCCAATCATCGCGGCGCTCTTCATCGGCAGCGATTTTTCCTCCGGGATGTCCCGTCTCTATGTGGGGCGCGGAGTGCACAGAACGGAACTTTATCTCTCCAAATTCATCGTTGTGACCCTGCTTTTTGCCGTTTACACCTGCATCGCGTTTGCGATGGCGGCTGTCGCGGCAAAGGTCTCCGGGCTTTCGGACGCAACGCTCGATCACGTGTTTTCATACACACCGGACGCCTTCGGCGCCTATCTCATGCTCGCCGTCGTGATGGCGGCGATCACCACCTCGGTGTGCTTCCTCGTCCGCTCCAAAGCGGGCTCGATGGCGATGCTCCTCGCCATGCTCATCGTGCTCGGCGACATCCTCGTCACGGTGGTGCAGATGGCGCTCGCCATGTCCGTCACGGGCACGGACGTCACGGGCAACTTCGTGTATATGCTCTTCGACCCGTACTATTGCACGGACGCTTTCGCCAACGCGCACGACTTCACCGCCAAAACCGCAGGCATCGCCTACGGCGGCTCCGTGATGTGGACTGTCATCTTCCTCTTCGGGGGAATGTTCCTCAACGCGAAACGCGACATCAAATGACGCGCGCCGTACGCACGCGCGCCTGTATGCAAGTAATTTTGCGATGTAGGTGCCGGGAGCGCTATGCCCGTATTTTCTCGCGGATTTTGCGGCTCCGCACCGAAAGATAGGCAAGGGTTGATACTCTTGCCAAGACGTAATTTTATGTTATAATTGACATTAGAAACTTTGCGGAGGGTCGCAATGGGAAAGATCGACGTTTTTCTGAGTTATGAGCACAGCATGAAATCGGTGGTGGACCACATCTGCGCCGCGCTGGAACAGGACGGCATAAGATGCTGGTACGCTCCGCGCGACGTCGTGGGCGATTACGCCACCAGCATTATGAATGCCATCGACGAGGTGCGGGTGTTCGTCGTCGTACTGAACAACGCCGCGTCCGAGTCCGTCCACGTCCTCAACGAAGTGGAGAATGCCTACAAGCGCATAGTGGAAAAGAACGGCGACCTCACCATACTCCCCTTCCGTCTCAGCAACGAGGACCTTTCCAAAGCGATGGAATATTACATCAACCGCCTGCATTGGATCGACGCCGCATCCCAGGGAGTTGACAATGCCGTTGCGGAACTCAAGAGCAAGATCAAAGCCATCCTCTCCCCGCGCTCCGACATCTCCGGCGCAAAGAGAGCGCGCACCGCAAACCCCTATTTCAAAGACGACGACAAAAAGGAAAAACACCGCCTCGCCGTGCAGCGGGAACTTTTGAAGAGTTTCGACGCCGAACTTTATGACAAGATCGCGGCGGAGACGGACACCCTCACCGTACTCGACCTTGGCAGCGCGGACGGCAGCTTTGTCATGGACAGGCTGGGCAGGCGGGAAAATCTCGGCGCGCTGCTCGGCATCGACTTCGACCAAAGCTGCGTCGCGGCGGCGAACTCCGTCTACGGCTCGGACAAAGTCACGTTCAAACAGGGCGACCTCGAGTCGGATGCCGTTGAGGGCGTCATCCGCGCCTTCCTGGACGAAAAAGGCCTTGCGGGCTTCAACGTCATCAACCTTTCCATGGTGCTCCTGCACCTTCAGAACCCGCTCAAACTGCTGCGCACCGCGCGCAAATTCGCGCTGAAAAACGCCGTCATCGTGGTCAAGGACATCGACGACGGGTTCAATGTCGCCTATCCCGACCCCGAAGGATATTTCGAAAAGGCGATCGAGATGTGCGCGGACAGCCCGTTTTCCGGCTTCAGAGAAAGCGGACGGCAGATCCCTCACCTTCTCCACAAAACCGGTTTCCGCAACGCAGAGCTTGTCAAATGCGGCGTGGACACCGTCGGGATGGACTACGACGAGAGACAGGCTCTCTTCGACACCTATTTCTCCATCGTGAAGATGGACTTCGATCGTCTCGCGGAAGAAGTGCCCGACAACAAACAATACCGCGAGTACCGCGACTGGCTCGCCGAGCATTATGAGGACATGGAAGACGCCTTCCTGGAAGAGGACTTCTTCTTCTCTCTCGGCTTCATGCTCTTCACAGCAAGACGCTGACACGGGGCGCCCCCGATCTGCGTCTCCCCGCTTTATCCGCGCCACCCGAGGATAAAACGCCGCTTTCACGCGGATCATAACGCTGCGGACTTTTGTTCACCGCACCCACTTCCGAGATGCGAAAGACCCGACATCATGCCGGGTCTTTTCAAAACGAAACCGCCGGACATTCTCCGGCGGTTTCGTTTGCTGCGCACCGACTCCGACAGTTCAAACCGAAGCGGAAACCGCATAGGTAGCTCCTTCAAAGTTTCCCCGTGGCACACGGCAACGCCTGCTTAGTGCTGCTGCGGTCAAGCCCTGACACGGTTCACAGTATGCAGTTGCACGGGACCTTGCTATCGACACCCCTTGTGCGGCGCGGCCTTCCATAAAAAAAGCCTCGGACGGCGTTCGACACTGCTATGGCGGATTGCAGTTTACAGGGCACCGCCGGCTCCCCGTCTAGCGCAGCCTTAATAGTATATCATCCCGCCGCGCTTTTTGCAACACAAAAATCACACCGTCGCGCCCGCTTCATATTACCGCGCTTTTCCCTCCTCGCCCACGCATCAAAAATGACATTGCGCGCGCAAAAGACCGAACACGGGCGTCCTAACGATACATTCGATTGCGGCTTCACATCATCCCTACATTTTGTCGCTACAAAAAACGGGTTTTGGATGGTTTACTTTTTTACTTTCGGTCTTGAAAACGGCGTGAACAAGTGTTACACTTGATGTATGGATAAAAGAATTTTGACCATTCAGGACTATTCCTCGGTCGGCAGATGCTCGCTGACCGCCGCTCTGCCCATCCTCTGCGCCTGTGGACATGACGCCGTGGGGCTTCCCACCGCGCTGCTCTCCACGCAGACTTACGGCATCGAAGGCTTCACTTACACCGATCTTTACCCCAACATGCTCCCCTCCTACGAGCATTGGAACAAGCTGGGCATAAAGTTCGACTGTCTCTATACGGGCTTCCTCGGCTCGATGGAGACCGCAGACGCCGCCATCACGATCGCAAAGGACATGAAGGCGAAGGGCGCGCTCATAGCCGTGGATCCCGCCATGGCGGAGAACGGCTCGCTTTATAAGATCTTTGACGAGAGCTACCGCGACAAGATGTTCGAGCTCTGCCGCATGGCGGACATCGTGATGCCCAATTTCACGGAAGGCAGGATGCTCGCGGGGCTGGACATGATCCTTGAACCAAACGAAGAGAACGCCCGCATGATCCTGAAGATCCTCGACCACAACGGTTATAAGAAGGTGCTGCTCTCCGGCATCATGAAGGAGGGCAAGCAAGGCACCGCCACCCTCGTGGACGGAAAGATCGCGCTGCAGATGAACGAGAGCTATCCCGAATATATCCACGGCGCGGGCGACTGCCTCTCCTCCGCGTTCATCGGAAAACTCATGAGCGGGATGCCGTTTGAGAAAGCGGCGCAGGCGGCGGTGGACTTCTGCAAAGAGTGCATCCGCATCTCCGTGCAAGAGAAAGTGGACCTGCGTTTCGGACTGCTCATAGAGCGCGTCATCCCCATGTTGGTCAAGTAGACAAAACGCCTTAAAAACACGGAACAAGATGTTTATCGACTCAAAAGCGCGGTATAAACCGCGCTTTTATCTTGCCTCAACGCGATGAAACGAAAACAGTCCTGCATGCCGTACCGAAACATGCGGACACGCTCGGGCATGCCGGGCAGAAATAATGCAAACAGGCGTCGGAGCAATTCTTTTCGGCTGCAAGTCTCCCCGCAATAAAAATCCACCAGCCTAGCTGGTGGTTTTTAATTTGAGGGCATAGCCCTCTGATACTAGCATAGCGAAATCGCTTACCCGTAGTCCGCCTTTTGCGAATCGCCAACGCTATTGTTTGAACGGATCCAAGTCCGTCTGCTATGCGCTTTTGGTTGTTTCAATATGGAAAATATGTTAAACTATTATCGCCGCAAAAACTTGTGGAGCAAATTAAGTCAAACATAAATGAAATGAATAAATTATATATGGAGACAAAATAGATGAACAATGCACTTTTTGAAAACCAAATAGATAATATCAAATTTTATCAATCACACTCTTCCCTTAAGCCGTTTATTGGAGGAAAATATACAAACAACGAAGCAGGAATAAAAATATTACTTGTTGGCGAAAGTCACTACGTTAAAGAGCCTTGGCCAGAAATTACAAGTAAAAGTTTATTAAACGATTGGTGGAGCGAAATACCGCCACAAATTTATGATATAAGTTGGTATACTACTCGTGGTACAATACATAATTTTATGTCCGGCAAATCGGGGGCAGCATATGCTCTTTTTAGGGAGCCCTGTAAAATATACAATCAATGCTTTCTAAATGGAAAGTATCAACAATGGCAAGATATTTATAATATTTTTGATTCCTTTGCATACATGAATTATTTTCAAATGCCGGCTCTCTATGAGCGAATTTCACTTTGGAATAGTTTGTTGAAATTTAACAATGAAAGCGATAAATTTCACCCTTTATCATTAGAAATATGGAATAAAACTGAAAAATTATCTAACGATGTTTTTATTTCGGTTTTAGAGGTATTAAAGCCAGATAAAATTGTTTTTTTATCAACTGAGGCTTATAATGCTTTCAAAAGACAAAATAAAATTTATGATGCAAACAAAATCTTCGCAACTGTTCACCCTACATGTCCTTGGTGGAACAGAAAAATGAAAAATGGTCTTTCAGGCAAAGAAAAATTAATAAAGTATTTTAACACACTTATTGAAGAAGGAAAATAATTTTGCTATTAAGACACGTTCTTTTTACAAAAAAATTATTCTTTCTCTCGTAAATTGTAGAAAAATTCGCATTACCGCTAAGAGTAAAAAATCCTCCCGCTACTCACGAGAGGATTTTTATTTTAATATTGCAAATTGTGAACAGACTGCAATACGGCAAATACTTTTCGAAACACGTGTTTGTTCGGAAAATATTTTTCGTCGATAAAGTATTGCAGTCTTTCTCGACTTTCCAATTCGGAAATCGCCGCGGCAACCGCCGCGCTCCCATACGCCGATGTGTTTCCATCCTTTGCGGTTTACAAGGTGTTTCAAGGTATTGCGCAACGATTTGCGGAAACTCTCTTCCGTATGCTTTTCGTCCGAATATGAACATGATCCGGGCATACTTCCGCCTCAATTATTTCTACATTTTTCCATTCACACAACTGTCTTAGAATTGCTACTATTTCTCGCCGCTTCTGTCCGTAGAACACTCTCCTGCGATACTTCGGCGCAAATACTATGTGATATTTGCAATTCCAAGACGTGTGTGATAAACTGTTTACATCTTTCATTTGTAAAAATCCTCCTTGCTCAATGTGTAGTTAGTTTTGCGGACTACTCTTCACATTCTAACACAGGAGGATTTTTTCTGCTCACCGCTAAACCTCTACTGAACCCCCGGACTATCCGGGGGTTTTCTATTACAAAAAAACGCTCTCCGCACGGGAGAGCGTTTTCGGTTCTTTTGCGGGAGGGGGCTTACTTCTTCGCCTCTTCCTCGCGCTTCTTGGCGTCCTCGATGATCTTGGCGTTGGCACTTGCGGGCACTTCCTCATAGCGGAGGAACTTCACGGAGAACTTGCCTCTGCCCTGCGTCATGCTCCTGAGGTCGGTGGCGTAACGGAACATTTCCGCCTGAGGCACCTCAACGGTGATGACCTGCTTGCCGCCCTCTGCGCTGTCCGTGCCGAGGATCCTGCCGCGACGCTTGTTCATGTCGCCGAGGATGTCGCCGAGACAATCGCCGGGGACGGTGATCTTCGCTTCCATGATGGGCTCGAGGAAGCAGGGCGCCGCCTTCACGCACGCATCCTGATAGGAGAGCTTCGCCGCGGTGATGAACGCGATCTCCTTGCTGTCGACGGGGTGATATTTTCCGTCATACAGGGTCGCCTTGACGTTGACCATGGGATAGCCCGCGAGCACGCCCTTCTTGATGGCTTCTCTGAGACCCTTCTCGACTGCGGGGATGAACTGTCTGGGCACCGCGCCGCCGACGATGGCGTCCACGAACTCGAACTCGCCGTCTTCCGCACCCGGCTCAAAGCGGATGAAGACGTCGCCGTACTGACCCGCGCCGCCGGACTGTTTCTTGTGCTTGCCTTCCGCTTCGGCGGTCTTTCTGATGGTCTCGCGGTATGCGACTCTGGGCTCCTGCCAAGTGATGTCAAGGCCGAGCTTGTTCTTGACGCGCTTGCACATGATGTCGAGCTGCGCCTCGCCGAGACCGCTGATGAGCACGTCGCCGGTCTCCGCATTCTTCTCCACCTTGAAGGTGGCGTCTTCATCCTGCATCTTGATAAGTCCCTGGATGACTTTCTCCTCATCCTTGGGGGCGCGCACCGCGTAGGAGATGACGGGCTTCGGGAAATCGATCTTCTCGAAATCGAGCTTGAAGTCGGGAGAAGAGAGGGTGTCGTTGGTGTTGGTGTAGACCAGCTTGGAAAGAGCGCCGATGTCGCCCGCTTCCAGGCAGTCGACGGGCTCCTGCTTCTTGCCCTTGAGGACATAGATGGTGCCGACCTTTTCGGGTTTTTCTGCGGTGTTGTTGAAGACGGTGTCGCCGCTCGTGAGCTTGCCGGAGATGACCTTCAGGATGAGCATCTTGCCCACATACGGGTCGACGACGGACTTGAACACCTGCGCCGCGAAAGGTGCTGCAGAGTTGCATTCGATCTCCACGGTCTGACCGTCCTTGACCGCTCTGTGCTTGTGCGCCTTTGCGGGAGAAGGAAGCAGATCCACGATCTTGTCCATGAGACCGTCCACTCTGGTGCAGGTGGTGGCGTTGCCCGCCATGAGGGGGATGAAGCTGTCGGAATCGATGGCGGCGTGCACGCCCTTCTGGATCTCTTCCGCGGTGAACGCCTCGCCCTCGAAGAACTTCATCATGAGCTCCTCGTCGGTCTCGGCGACCATCTCCATCAGCTTGCCCTTGTACTCTTCCGCCTTGGCTTCGAGAGCGGCGGGAACGGACGCGGATTTGCCGTCGAGGGTGAAGCCCTCTCCGGTGAAGACGTCCACATAACCCGTCATCTTGCCGCCTTCCATAATGGGCAGCTCGATGGGGACGACTTTGTTGTATTTCGCGGTGATGGCGTCCACGGTGGACATAAAGTCCGAATTTTCCTTGTTGACGGCGTTGACGAAGATGAACGCGGGCACTCTCTTTTCCAGGCACATGTCGAGAGCTTTCTCGGTGCCGACGGTGAGTGCGCCGGACGCGCTGGTCACGACGATCGCGCTGTCTGCCGCCGCAAGCGCCGCCACCATCTCGCCTTCGAAGTCAAAGAACCCGGGGACGTCGAGGATGTTGATCTTGACATTGTTCCTCACCGCATAGCCGAGAGCCATGCTGATGGATATCTTGCGCTTGATCTCTTCGTCGTCATAGTCCATCGTTGCCGAGCCGTCGTCGACTTTGCCCAGACGGTCGATGGTCTTGGTCATGTAAAGCATCGCCTCTGCAAGAGAAGTCTTGCCTTCGCCGGAGTGACCGACGAGAGCGACATTGCGGATAAATTCGGTTGCAAAAGTCTTCATGGAATACCTCTGATGGATTTTTCTAAACAATGATACTATAATCCGCGGTTTTAAGCAAGCAAAAAATTCCCGTCTCAGAAATAAAGTGTGCGCGCACGCATATACGGACGCGCCGCGGCATAAAATCAGCGTATGCCTCCGAGGATAGGTGTTTATGACAGCGGCGCCGGCGGACTGACCACCCTTGCGCTGTTACAGGCCAAACTTCCGGGCTGTGAGTGGCTCTATCTCGCCGACACCGCACGCATGCCGTTCGGGAGCAAGAGCCGCGCGGAAGTCTGCGAAGCGGCGGAAAAAGCCATGCGACTGCTGAAAAAAGAGGCGGACATCGCCGTCTTCGGCTGCAACACCGCATCCGTCACGGCAAGACCGGACGGCGTTTTCAAACTCATCCCCGACCCGGGCTCCTCGCCGCCCTCCGACACGCTGGTGCTCGCGACGCCGCGCACACTCTCGGGGCTGGGCGCAAAGGAGCGCGGTTTCATGTGCGCTTCCACCGCCGAGCTTGCGGTGCTGGTCGAGATACAGCTGTCCCTGCGTTTCAAATCCCGCACCCGGCTCGACTGCTCCCCTCTCTACGGCTATCTGTGGGAGCGTCTCGCCGCCTTCCGCGGCAGGGCGAAAAAGGTGCTCCTCGGTTGCTCTCATTACATCTACTGTGCCCGAGAGATCAGGGAGCTCATCGGCGACGCGGATTATTCCGACGGCAATGACGCGCTCTCGGACGCTGTCGCTGCGGAAGTGCTCGGACAGGGCATGCCCCTCTCCTCCGGCGCTGCCGGGACCGGAGCCGCAGAGAGCGCCGCGGCACGCACCAAGTTTGTTTTCACGGGCACGAACGAGCGTGCGAAATATATCTGGATCCTCTCCGAACTGCAGAAAACTTATGTCCCGCAATTTTTCAAAATAGAAGTTTAATCTATATGTTTCGGCAAGTTTAACCCGCGTTTTGCGCCGTGTTCGCCGTACACGGAATTGATCGCTCCCGCGATCACGCATGCCGCCGTCTCCACGTGGAACCCGATCTCTTTCGGCGCTACGACAAGCCCGCCCAATCGCCTTTCGGACATGAGAGTGCGCAGCGAAAATTCGTTGCCGCCACACCCTATCGCGGCAGCATAATCTCTGGCGAAATCAAGCAGCACCGTGCCGAGGGACAGGACTAAGGGAACGCCCACCGCGATGACGGGGACGCCGAGGGAAGAGCGGTCAAGGCGCGCCTTGTCCCTGCCCACTCCGCTCCCCGGAGCTATCCCTGCGTTGGTCAGCTGAAAGGATGTCCCGATGCGCCCGGGAGCGGATGTCGCGAGCGAATCTACGGCGATGACGCAGGCGGGGCGCAGCAGGCGGCACACTCCCTCCACGGTATCCGCGCTCCTTATCCCCGTGCGCCCTTCCACACCCGTGTTCACTGCGCACAGGCGGGTTTTCGTCCGCTCTCTTTCCGCGTCGCTCACGGGCGAAACGTCGAGCAGTTCCGTGACCGCACCGCCCAGCGAGTCCGCCGTAACGGCGGGATTGCCAAGACCCGCGACAAGGACCGTCGCTCTTCTTCCCTGCACTCCCGCCATATCCACAAGAGCCTCCGCCAGCAGCCCGCTCAATGTGCGGAGCCCTCTCTCCGACGAGAGCGCCGCAGGAGTGCAATCGAATGTGAGATAGACTCCTTTTGCCCTCCCCGTTTTCCTCGCTGCGGCGTCGTCGGACACTCTCACCACTCTTTTTACGATGCCGCAGGAAAGCTTTTTTACCTCGGCAAACTCACTCTGCGGACACCGTTCGACGGCGTCTGCCGCCATATCGGTGACAAAATCTTCTTTTCTCATCACCTTATTATGAGTGTTTTGAAAAAAAACTCTCAAACAGTTGCGCGGATCGAAATGTTGTGCTAATATAGCAAAGAATTAAAAAGATATACCCCAAGAGGAGAGCTTATGCCCAACATCAAATCCGCAAAGAAAAGAGTCCTGATTTCCAAAAAGAGGAACGCGGAAAACGTCGCAAAAAAATCCCGCGTGAAGAACGCGATCAAGAAGTATAACGCCGCGATCGAAGCCGGCGATGTCGCGCTTGCCGAGCAGCTCCTGCCCGAGACCGTCTCCGTCATCGACAGAGCCGCGTCCGACGGCGTCTATCACGCCAACACCGCCGCGCGCAAAAAGGCGACCATCTGCCGCGCGCTGGATCAGCTCAAGAAGGCGTAATTGTCTTGCAAAAAAACAGACCGCCCTTTTCGGGGCGGTCTTTTTCGTGCTTATTTTTCGTGCTTATTTTTCGTGTTTACGCAGTTTTCTCGGCTGTGATGCAGGAGTCCCGCATCTTCACGCCGTCTTCGCGGGCTCGTCTTCACCCTGCCCTGCTTTTCTCTTTTTAAGGATCACGGCGATGAGCACTCCGAGCCCTGCCGCGGCTACGGCACCCGCCGCGCAGCTTGCGCCTATTATCACGGCATTCCTCGCAGCGGCGATCCCGCTTGCAACGACGATAACGGGGTCCCCTATCACGGAGCCGTTCACGGTCACGGTTATCACATAAGTCCCGTCGGCGTCCGGCTCGAACTCAAATTCGCCGTCATAAGAAACCGCCTCGCCGTTCACGATCCATACCACCTCGCAGTCGGGAGATGCGTATTTCAGCGTATCCACGCCCAACACGAGAGTCTCGCCGTCCGAAAGCGGCACACTGCCGTCCTCACCGGCGCGCTTTGAGAGCGTCAGCAAGGAATTTTCACTCGTCGGGACAAAGTACTCCGCCGCAAGCGTCAAAGTGCTCTCATTCAGCAGCACGGCGCCGTCCGGCGTAAACACGGAGAGGGTGACCTCTATCCCGCCGATATCGGTCGCTACCATCTTCGTTTTCAGCCGTCCGCCCTCGGATCTGATCGTGGTGCCGCCGCTGACGTAGCTCCACACGAACTTTGCCCCGGCGTTGATATACCCGCAGTCGGCGGTCAGCGTGACCTCGACGGACTGTCCCAAGGTGAGAGGCTCCGCCTCTGCTGCGGGCACTGCCGTCGCCGCGGCGGAAAGATAGATGCCGCCCGACGCGTCATAACGGTATTCCGCGCCCATCACCCCGTCCAGGCTCATGACGGGATACTCTTCATCATCGTATTCCAGCGTGTCCGTAAACGTCATCAGAAACATCTCCGCAAGCTGCGTCGCGTCCGTCTCGACGCCCTCCGCCCGACATTTCAGTTCGAGCAAAGCGACGGCGAAGGAGACCATGGGCGCAGCCATGCTGGTCCCGGTCATGGTTTTGTAGCCGCTCGTCGCGCCGTCGGCGGAGAGTATATCCGTCCCGGGCGCACAGACATCGTACAACGAGCCGTAGTTGGAGCCTTTCCCCTTCTCGCCGACATGCATCTCGGCGCCGTCCGCTCCTTCTTCGTAATTCATGACGCCGATGACATGGTCGTTGGCGGCGGGATAAAACTTGCTTTGCAGGATGCTGTCGGAGTCGTTGTGATAGTTGCCCGCGGCAGCCACGAAAACAGCCTCTTCGGCGTCCTGCTCCGTCACTGCGTCCTTCCATCGGCTGCTCTCCGCGCCGAAGGAAAGATTGACGACGTCCGCGCCGTTATCCGTGGCGAACTCCACCGCGTCGCGCACGTCCGACATATCGAACACATTGCCCGCGCCCTTGTGTTGCCCCGCCTTTATCGGCATGATCTTGATGTAATTCGAAAGCCCGAGCGCGCGTATGAGCAGCGCAACGATGCCCGCCACGTGAGTGCCGTGGAAATCGTTTCCGCCGTCGACGACGTTGGACGTCCCGTTGATGGCGTTAAGCGCCACGATATTGGAGCCGACGCGCAGAAACACATCCTCGTCCGTGCCGTAGCCGAAGATCTCGTGTCGCGTGACCACTCCCGTATCTATGACCGCAATGACCACGGGATCGGCGGCAAGCGCTTCAAGATCGCTGTCCGCAAGCATTGCGTCCGTCTCTTCCCTGACGGCGGCGAGGTCGAGATAATCCTCGCCCAGAAACCACTCGTCTCCGTCATCCGCGGCGGAGACCCATCCGGACGGCAGCGTCACCGCTGCGGCGCCCGCGGCATATGCGGCAGCACCGGGCTGCAAAAATGCGCATATGATCAAAAAAGACAATGCCGCACTCATAATGAGCGCGGCTGCGGCGCGTTTTCTCATGCGAGCGCCGTTTCTCATATCCACTTAACGGTGCCGTCGGGGAAGATCGTCCCCCAGCGCCCGTCCTTTTTCACCTTGCCCTCTCCCCCCTCGAAGGGAGTCGCGGCGTCATAGATGAACGGTATGACCACTTCGTTGTTCTTGTCGATATATCCGCATTTGCCGCCTTTCACGACGCTTGCATAGCCCTCGGAAAAGCTCATCGCGGTCTCGTAGCCGAACGGGATGACAATGTTGTTCTCCGGATCGATATAGCCACACTTCTCATCGAGTTCGACTGCGGCGAGACCGTCCTTGAAAAAGAAGACTTCATCGTACATTGCGGGGATCACGGTCTTGAAACCGTCATAAAAACCCCACTTTCCGCTCTTTTGGATCTTCCTCCACTCGGGCACGGGAAGGGGCTCGGTGAGCTTTTTCGGCTTCTCTTCGCGCTCCTTTTGCGGACGCTTCGCGGCGCCGCGATCTCCGCGATCTCCGCGCTTGTCTCTTCTCTCGCTCTCGCGGGGTTCCGGGCGCGCCTGCTCGCGGGGCGCTTCCGTATAAAACGCCATGCCCTCTTTTTCGAGCCCGCGTTTCAGCGCCAGCAGCATCTTTTTGTTGAAGCCCTGCACCTTGAACATATCGCGTTCGGTGCGGCTGACGAGGTCGCCCGCAGTGGAGATGCCGCTGAGGGACAGCAGCCCCGTAAGTTCCTCACTCACGCCGAGCGCCGACACGGGGATGCCGAGTTTTTCCGCGGGATATTTGGCGTAGACCGCCTCCATGATCTCCGCTCTGCGGGCGGCTTTGCCCGCGCCGCCGTTTTTCTGCGGTCTGCGGCTGCCGCCGCGTCTGTCGCCGCGGCGCTGATCCTGCCTGCCCTCTCTCTTTTGAGAGTCGGACGGAGCGCCCGCCGCGGGATCGGATTTTTTGTCGCTGTAATGGAATTTTTTGTTTGCCATTTTTCTACCTTGCGCTTATTTTACCATAATTTACTTTATATTTCAACAAATACCAATAGTGTTGACGGAACTTTTCCTTTTGGCTATAATTACGGTATGAAGTCGCTGTCTAAATTTGCCGTGATCTTTCCTTTGGTATGCCTGCTCGCACTCGCGGCAGTCATCATTTCAACGGCGTTACCTGCGGCGGGCACCGCTCTTGCCGACGACGCGGCTTTCGACATCGTTTATCCCGAAAAAGGCTACTTCCCCATAGAAGACGCCACCCTCGTCGCCGCAAGTGACGATATATTCGTCATATATGACTCCGCGTCGGATTCCTTCCTCGCCGCTCCCCACACCCGCGAGAGCGTGACCAGGATCCCCGCCGACGGCTGTGCGGACGTCACCGGGATATGGCTCGCGGGCAATGTTCTGCTCATCGCCCACGGCGGAACGAGCAAGACATTCTCTTTTGTCGATCTCTCCGACCTCTCTTCCGCACCTTCGGTCCAGCCCGCTGACGGCATTAAAAACGCCTCGGCGGTCTCGTATATCGCTGCGGATGACGAGCGTTTTTATGTCAAATACGACTCCTATCTCACCGTCTATTCCGCCGTCGATTTCTCGGTGGTAGGCGATGAGCGATTCACCCTCAACGATGCACTCATCGGGCCCAACGTCTTCACTGCCGAGGACATGAAAGTCTATGTCTACGCCGCAGAATACGGCGACCGCGGATATTATATCCTCGATCTCAACACCAAATTCAGCACCCCCATCACCACAGAGATATACCCCTACTCCGTATCCATGTCCGACGGCATAGTCTATGCTTCGGCTGAAAGCGGCATCGTCGCCGTGGATCGCGACACATCGGAGGTCAAATTCCCGACCGGCATCCCGTCGTCGAAAGACACCGTTTTTGCGGCAGGCGGCGGAATGATCTATGTCCTCGAAAACGGCGCCGTAAATGTCTATTCCGTGACGACGTCCGGTTCCGACGCCGGCGCGGGATTTGAGTGCACTCTCACGATAAGCGGCGGCAGCGGCGCCTACCTTGCCACGCCGTCCGACATACTCGTCACCGCGGCGGGCACCTTCGTCGCGGACGCGGGCAGCTCACGCGTCATCTTCTTTTCCGATGACGGGACTTCCGTTTCCGTCGAGACAGACTTCTCGCCCGTGGCACTCGCCGCCGACGATTCCGGCATGGTGTACGTCGCTTCGGAGGATCGGATCTACACTCTGCAAGCCGCCGGCGGTTCATTCCGCACCGCCCCATATTGCGGGATCCCGGAGGGCGAAACCGTCATCGACATCGCCCATACGGGCTCGGAGCTCGTGATCCTCACATCCTCCTCTCTCTGGTATGTCCCGTTCATGAGCACCACCCCCGTGCGCGTTATTGACATCGCAGACGGGATCGCGCTCTCGACGGCACGCGGCGACGTCCTCTACGCACTCACCGAAAGGGGCATCCGCACCCTCTCCACGGCAAACGGCGCTCCCGTCGATCTCATCCCCTTCCGTGACCATGACTTCTCGGGCGCGACGGACATCGCTGCGGACTATGCCGGCACCCTCTTCGTCTCCTACGGCGAGACGGGGATCATCACGGCATTCGACAATGCGCTCTCCGCAGTCACCGAAAAGGCGACTTTCACACTCACACATCCGCTTGCGCAGGCGCGCCCCGTCGCGTTCGCTCTCTACGGCAGCAAAGCGCTCTTCCTCTCCTCCACCTGTTTCGTCGGTTCCGCCGAAGTGGGCGCCGTGGACAGTGAAAGCTACATCCCCGTCCCTGAGCCCGACACCGACGACGCGGAAAGCCTTTCGTTCGCCGTCCTTTCAGCTGACGGACACATCTTTGCCGAGCCTTCCCGCTTTGACACCATGTCCCCGGTGAGCGCGGGCACCGTGGTGCTTTGCTATGACGGCATATCCGCCTGGGAAGGCTACACCTATGTCTACGCGGGCGGCAAAACAGGCTATGTCGAGACATCTTCCCTCACTCCCGTCCCGCCCGCAGCGATAGGCTCCGCATACACCCTGCACTCGGGCTCCGCGCTCTATAAGCACCCCGCAAGCGATGCGATAACGGCGGAAAACGACGTCATTCTCACCGTCACGGACGACGCCGCAGGATTGGACGACGGCACCTGGGTCCGAGTTTCATTGAACGGCGGCACCTATTTCGCCCTTGCATCCGACCTTATCCCCTACACTCCCCCCGTCCCCGAGCGTGAAGAAAAATTCGGACGTGCGTCGTCGGACCGTCCCGGCGGACTCATCGACATCTACTCCCTGCCCGACATCTCCTCCGTCACCGTCACCGAAGCAGTGGACGGCACCCGCATGGAGATCGTCGGCGAAGAGGGCGACTTTTGGATGGTTTCCTTCGACGGTTTCACCGGCTATGCGCTGAAATCCGAGGTGGAGCTCGAGGGGCTCACCACCGTGCAGATAGTCTCCATCGTGCTGTGCTGCGCCGTCGCCGTAACGGGCGCGGTGATATTTGTCGTCATATGGCAGGCGCGCAAAAAAGAAAAAGAAAAAGAATAGCGCAATCTGTTGCAAATTCTAAACGAATGTTATATAATGACACGGCAATCAAGAGAACAACATCTGGGTGTGGCGCAGCTTGGTAGCGCGCTTGAATGGGGTTCAAGAGGCCGGAAGTTCAAATCTTCTCACCCAGACCACGCAAGAGCATAGCGACATTTGTCGCTGTGCTCTTCGCTTTGTCGGGGGTGAGAAGATGATGTCCACACGTGACGCTCACGTCCGCTCATCTCACTTCTCCCCTGTTCCTCTTACCGTTGATGCTCCGCCGGGCTCCGTTTGCCCTCCCGCCTTTCATCTCACGCCTTACGCCGTTCTCGCGTCCTTTCGCTGTTCCGTCGCTGCGCTCCTTACAAATCTTCTCACCCAGACCAAAGCGTCGCGGACTTAACTCGTCCGCGACGCTTTCTTATAAAAGCATCGCTTACTCGTTACGTCGCTCCGCTCTATTCCGCTGCGCGGAAATGTGAACCGTTCATTCGCTCCTCGTTTCTCGCTTTACTGCGAAACTATCGCTCTTTCACTCATTTCCGCTCGCGGGGCCGGCGGCTGAATTTTGAGTGACATAGGTCACGGTGTTCCTCGCTTTGTCGGGGGTGAGAAGATGATGACCTCTCTATACGAACAGGGCTCGACATTGCGTCGAGCCCTGTTTTCGGAAAATTGTTTCTTTTGCGTTGGAGTTCGCATTAAATTTCATGAGATTTGATCCATTCAAGCAGATCGTCATGGCTCATCTCGCCCGAGGCAATGCCGAGCCCGACGGTAGCGACTTCATCGTTGGTGGCTTCGAGGCGTATCCCGTTGACTTCGAGAAAAGTGAACATCACATAGATGCCTATCCTTTTGTTGCCGTCAACGAATGCGTGGTTTGAAATCAGACTATAACCTATCCTTGCCGCTTTCTCCTCTTTTGTGGGATAGAGTTCCTTGCCGTCGAATGTAGCATATGCGCTCTCAAGAGCGGAATCAAGCAATCCGAGATCCCTCACATCGGCGCTTCCGCCGGTCTCGGCGATCATCAGCTGATGCAGCAAAAGGACTTTATCTCTGCCGAACTTGATCATTTTGCGAGCTCCTCGAATGCGGGACGATAGCGCTCGAGTATCCTGCGCGCCACGACATCGATCTTTTCGTCGTCGGTGAGATCGAGATAGGGGCTTGAATTGATCTCGAGCACAATATATTTCGGGCGGTTATTCTTAAAAATCACGGCAGCTCCCGTGGAATCCGCAACGCGCGCCACTCGAGAAAAGTTTTGATTGGCATCCGTCATAGAGACTATCTGCTCGGTTCTTATCGTCATATCCGTACCTCCGATAATATTATAACCGAAAAATAGGATAAAATCAACCTATTTTTAAGCAACGATCCCATGAAGAAAAAAATCGTCATACGGACTGTGAATGCGAAGCTGATCTTACATTACTTAGTACGACACATGCGACCGACAAAAGCACAACCGCGGCATTTGCCGCGGCTGCACATGACTGTTGCGGGCGCGAAGCCCGAGGATGACATTATTTTGCTTGATCGCCGCACGGTGTCAAGCACGATACAAACATCTCACAGGTCGTCTTCGAGGGCGCTGGATTTCGCGTAGGCGGTGGAGCGGGCTTCAAAGAAGTCAGTCTTGATGAGGTTGGCGTTGGAGTATTGGCTCACCCACGCCATGGACTCGGGCTCCTTCTCGTAGCCGTCATAGAGGTTGCCGAAGCCGATGCCGTTGGAGCGCAGATTGCCGAGATATTTGATGTAGTCCTCCACCATCTGCTCATTGAGCCCGGGGATGTCGTTGCCGATGATGTACTTGCCCCACTTGATCTCCTGCCGTACGCCCTCGCGCATCATCTCTTTGAGTTCCTCGACCGCCTTGTCGGTGAAGAGCTCGGGCTCCTCTTTCTTGAGCTCGAGGATGATGGAGCGGAAGAGCCAGAGGTGGGTGTTCTCGTCGCGGTTGATGTAGCGGATCTCCTGCACGGAGCCGGGCATCTTGCCGTTCCTGCCCAGGTTGTAGAAGAACATGAAGCCGGAATAGAAATAGATGCCTTCGAGGATATAGTTGGCGATCATCACTTTGAGAAGGGTCTCTGCGGACCTGTCCTCGCGGAAGAGGTTGTAGATGTCGCCGATGAATTTGTTGCGGGCGAGGAGATGCTCATCCTCCTTCCACTGATAGAGCACCTCGGTGCGCTCGTCCGGGGAGCAGATGGTGTCCAGCATATAGCCGTAGCTCTGAGAGTGGATCGCCTCCTGATAGGTCTGGATGTTGAGGCAGAGGTTGACCTCGTTGGCGGTGATATATTCGCCGATGCCGGGAAGGTTGGCGGTCTGGATGGAGTCGAGGAAGACGAGGAAGCTCAGCACCTTGTCGTACGCTCTGCGTTCCGCGGGAGTGAGCGCCTTGCGGTAGTCCTTGATGTCCTGGTTCATGTTGACCTCTTCCGGGATCCAGAAATTGTTCATCGCCTGGCGGTACCACGCGCTCGTCCAGGAATATTTGAGGTTGTTGAAATCGTTGAGGTTGGTGGTGTTGCCGCCGATCATGCGGCGCTTGGTCACTTCGATGTCGCCGTGCTCGTTGAAGAGGGGCTTCATTTTGAGATAATGTTTTTCCATAATTCCTCCGAATGCTGCTTTTATGTTGTCGTTTTGTGTTGTCTAACTGCCGTTTCAGTCATTTAACGCTTGCGCCCGAGGTGCATCCCGTCAGGATGAACAGGACTCGCACTCCTCCACTTCGAGGGACTTGGAGCGGATGTAATAGATGGTCTTGACGCCCTCTTCCCACGCGAGGATGTAGAGGCTGAGCACCTGCCGCATCGTGAACTCGTTGGTGATGTAGAGGTTGAGAGACTGCGCCTGATCGACGTGGCGCTGTCTCGCTCCCGCCGCTCTCACCGTCCAGGTCTGGTCGATGAGGTGGGCGTTTTTGTAGAGCCAATAGGTCGCGGGAGAGAGGTCGGGCGCGACGCGCGGGATCATGGCGCCCTTCTTTTCCTCAAAGAAGAACTTCTTCATGACGGGGTCGAGGCCCGCCGTCGTCCCCGCGATGATGGATGTTGAAGATGTCGGCGCCACGGCGATGAGATAGGAGTTGCGCATCCCCTGCTCTTTCACCTTTTCGCGGAGCGCCGTCCACCTTTCGGAGACATACTCGCGCTTGTCGAAATAGGCGCCCGTCTGCCAGTCCGAACCCTCGAAGAAGAGGTAGCTTCCCTTTTCCTTCGCGATGTCGCTGCTCGCCTCGATGGCATAATAGTTGATGTCCTCAAAGACCTTGTCCGCAAAGGCGATGTGCTCCTCGCTCTCCCACTTGATGCCGTTCTTCGCGAGCATATGGTGATAGCCGGACACGCCGAGTCCTATGGGACGATACTTCTTGTTGTTGATCTTGGCGTACTCCACGGGATAGAAGTTGAGGTCGATGACGTTGTCCAGCCCGCGCACCGCCGTGCGCACGATGTCTCTGAGTTCCGCCTCGTTCGTCACATCGATGTTGCCCAGGACAAGGGAGGCGAGGTTGCACACGACAAAGTCGCCGGGACGGGTGACCTGCACCACCACTTCCTCGCCGTTTTCGGTGACTATCTCGCGGGAGACGAGCTCGATGGGCGACATGTTCTGCGCGATCTCCGTGCAGAGGTTGGAACAATAGATCATTCCCTTGTGCGGGTTGGGGTTGGTGCGGTTGACGTGGTCGCGGTTGAAGCAGAAAGGAGTGCCCGTCTCCACCGCGGATTTCAGGATGAGACGCACCACTTCCTTCACGGGGATGACACGCTTGGAGATGCGCTCGTCCTGCACGCAGTCGTAATATTTGCTCTCCCAATCCGCGCCGTAGCTGTCCTCGAGGTGATATCCTTTGACGGTGAATATCTCGTGGGGGCACATCATATACCACGGGGCGTTGATGTTGTCGCGGGCGAGCCGCCAGAAGAGGTCGGGATAGCACACCGCGGGGAAGACGTCGTGCGCCTTCATCCTGTCGTCGCCGTTGTTGGTGCGGAGCTGCAAAAACTCGGGCAGATCCTTGTGCCAGGCGTCGAGATAGACCGCGACGGCGCCCTGGCGCATACCGAGCTGATCCACGGCGACGGCAGTGTCGTTGACGAGTTTGATCCAACGGATGACGCCGCCCGCCGCGCCCTGGAAGCCGCGTATGGGCGCGCCCGTCGCGCGCACTTTGCCGAAATAGAGCCCCATGCCGCCCCCGAACTTGCTCACTTTGGAGAAGTTGTCGATGCTGCGATAGATGCCGTCAAGAGAGTCGGGAACGGTGTCGATGAAACAGCTCGAAAGTTGATGATAGGGCTTGCGGGAGTTTGAGAGCGTGGGCGTCGCCACCGTCACTTTCAAAAGGGAAAGCATGTCGTAGAACGCCTTCACCCAGCGCATCCTGTCCTTCTCCTTCATCGCAAGGTGCATCGCGATGCCGAGGAACATCTCCTGCGGGGTCTCAAGCAGCGTACCGTCGAAGTCGTGGATGACATAGCGTTTGAGCACTAGCTGCAAAGAGGAATAGGTGAAAAGTTTGTCACGCTCCGCGTCGATGAGACGGGCGCAGGCGTTCACTTCCTCCTCCGTGTAATTTTCAAGGATATATTTGCCGTAAAGTCCGCGGTCGGTCAGATAGCTAAGCTTTGAGAAAAAGCCGTCTATCCCCCTCTCGCTCTCGCGCGCGGCGAGCTTGAAGTACATATCCGCCATCACGAGACGCGCGGAAATGAACTCCCATTTGGGCGCTTCCTGGGTGGTGAGCTCGACGGCGGCGCGCACGAGTGCCGCGTAGCGCGCGTTTTCGTCCGCGCCTTCTCTCGCAAAAGAGGCGAACTTGCCGGCAAGATACATCAGGTCATACTCGGGCTCGGTGAAATCCGCCTGGATGCCTTTGAGCACGGCGGAGAGCTCTCTCTCGGGGAAATTTTCCGCGATCTCGGTGCGGTACGCCCTCGCCTTCGCGCGGGAGTCGCGGTAAAGGATGAAACTCTTGACTTCGTCGAAATAGCCCTTCTCCATCAGGGTCTTTTCCGCAAAGTCCTGCACCTCTTCGACGGTGGTCGGGAATGCGGTGATCTTGGCGATGACGGCGTCGGTGAGCGCGTCGAGCTCCGCATCCGTCACGGCGTGCTCCACGCTGCGGAAAGCGGCGGCGAGAGCGTTCTTGATCTTGACGGCGTCGAACTTCTGCTTTTTGCCGTCTCTCTTGGTGATGAACATAGCCCCTCCTAACAATATATGGAAATGGTTGCGGCGTCGCACCACAACATATAGCTTTTCCATTGTATCAAAGGCACCACGACTTGGCAAGCGCTTTCAAGGTTTTTCCGGCGCCGAAAACGCCCCTTTTTCACCCGCCGCACGCCGGCGGCGAAAAACGCCCAGATAGCAATGCCACAAGGCGTCCGAGGGTCAACATGCAAACTCTCAAAAAACGATACTGCATGGTGTCGGAAGAAAATATCGCCTGTCGGCGCAGATGTCGCACGGCGCCCGAAGCGGAATGCAGACCGCACACACGGAGCGATGAAAAAGGGAGGGCAAGAAAAAAGACGGGCGACGCCCGTCATGTCACTTGTGCGCGGTACTGCCATTTGTGCCGCCGCTATTTGTGTCTGACCACTCTGAGGCGGTTCATCGCACGCGCAAGTCGCGCCTGCGCGGCATAAAACTCCATGCGGCTCTGTTTGTGTGAAAGATCCTCGAGCGCGGCGTCCGCATCGCGTTTGGCGAGGATCTCGTCGATGTCCTCCGCGCGCTCCGCGGTGTCAACGAGGACGAGGACGGTGTTGTTCTCCGTCTTGGCTATGCCGTCCGAAACAGCCGCGCGCACCCTCTCCGTCCTGCCGTCCTTTTCGATGGTGAGGTCCATCTCACCCGGGACGACAGCCGCAACAAAGTTGCTGTGGTGCGCGAGGATGCCGTACTGTCCCGACGCCGTGGGGATGACGAGGGAGACGCACTCCCCCTCGAAAAACGGCTTGTCGGCGGCATAGACGCGAAGAGAAAAGGTGTTCATTTGCCGAGCCCGCCTTTGAGGGTTTCCGCCTTTTTGACGGCTTCATCGATCGTTCCGACGTTATAAAACGCCGATTCGGGCAGATCGTCCAC
>CASDRL010000039.1 GCA_949283145.1 uncultured Clostridia bacterium
AAGGGGTCCCCGCCGAATGTATATTCGGAAGGGGGAAAGGAGCAGCCGTGCGACAGATAAGCGGCGAAGTTTACGCCGCCGCGCAGGCGAGCACGTGCTGTGACGCCACGGGGGAGGAAAGCCCGAAGGGAAGGAGGGGGAAATCAAGATAACCCTCGAGACGAACAGTTTATTCGGAGTGTCTTTGAGCACGACGTCTTTATTCATTCGGTTGCGATAATCGCGCGGGTGTGATAATATAATTCAGTCTTTATTTCATATCACTATTGAAACGGGCGCCGAGGGATGATATAATATAGTCACCAAGCAAGGAGGTCCGAGATATGAAAATCGAAATCTTCGGAAAAGACTACAACGTCAGCGATTCGCTGAAAGCGATCACCGAGAAGAAGTGCGCCAAGCTCGACCGTTATTTCGGCGACGACGAGAATGCGGCGGTGAAATTCATCGTCACTCTCGAGGGCGACACCTACACCACGGACATGACGGTCGTCTATCGCAGCCAGACGTACAGGGCGGAGGCAAGCTCCGATTCTCCGTTTGACAACATCGACCTCGTCATCCCCCGTCTGCTCGGTCAGCATCGCAAGCAGAAGGACATCTGGGGCAAGTCCAAACGCGGCTCCGAGAATGTCTATGAGGAAGAGGAAGCAGAAGAGTGATGAAAGTCGGCATCTCCACCGCAACATTCTTTTCGAAAGTATTGACCGAGGATTCGTTCTCGGTCATTCAGCGTTGCGGGGGAGAGTGCGCGGAGGTCTTTCTCACCACGAGATATGAATATGAGCCCGCCTTTGCCGATCTTCTTGCGGAGAGGACGGGCGGGCTCGAGATCTTTTCCGTCCACGCGCTCAACACGCAGTTCGAGCCCGAGCTCTTCAACGCGGTGCCCCGCACCCGCAGGGACGCGGAGGAGCTCTACCGCAAGGTGCTGGACGTGGGACGCAAACTGGGCGCAAAGTGCTACACCTTCCACGGCAGGATGCGCCTGAAACGCAACATGGTCATCTCGCCGGAAGCGGCGGGAAGAAGGATGAAGGAGCTGGGGGACATCGCTCTCGACTACGGCGTGAAGCTGTGTTTCGAGAACGTGCATTGGGCGATGTTCAACAGCCCCGAATTTTTTGCGGAAGCCAAGGGATTCTGCCCCAACGTCGGCGCGGTGCTGGACATCAAGCAGGCGAGGCAGAGCGGGAGAGATTGGCGGGAGTACATCTCCGTCATGGGCGACAGGCTCATGAACGTCCACCTCTCCGACTGCGACGAAAACGGCGCCATCAAGCTCATCGGACGGGGGTGTTTCCCCTTTGAGGAGCTGGTGCGCACCCTCAAAGACTCGGGCTATGACGGCCCGCTCATGATCGAACAATACGCGGACAACTACGGAGACGTCTCCGAAGTGGCGGACGCGGTGAGATATCTCAAACACATTGTCGGAGGCATTTATGCTTAAATTCGATTTCAACAACATGATGCAGAATTACGTCGGCGCGGACGGTTTCACGGACGCCGACCTCAAAGCCGCGGAAGTGGAAGCTCGCGCGGCGTACGATAAGTTTGCCGCACGCCGCGGCACGGGCATGACGGAGTGGGCGGATCTGCCTTACACCCAGGACGCCGTCGTCGAGGACATCCTCGCCTGCGCCGAAGACATAAGAAAGAACTATGACAATTTCGTGGTGCTCGGCATCGGCGGCAGCGCGCTCGGTCCCATCGCGGTGTTCACGGCGCTCTGCCATTTCAGGTATAACGACCTTCCCGCGGGCAAGAGGGGAGTGAAGTTCTTTGTCGAGGACAACGTGGATCCCGAGAGGATGCTCGCCCTTCTCGACGTCATCGACGTCAGGCGCACGGTGTTCAATGTCATCACCAAGAGCGGCGCGACCAGCGAGACCATGAGCCAATATCTCATCATCGCCGACATCCTCAAAAAGGAGGTGGGTGAGGAGTGGAACAAGCACATCATCGCCACCACGTCGGAGAAGAAGGGCAACCTCATCAAGCTCGCGAAGAAGGAGGGCTTCAAGACCTTCTACATCCCCGACGGCGTGGGCGGAAGGTTTTCCGAGCTCTGTCCCGTGGGTCTGCTGCCCGCGGCGGTGCTCGGCATCGACATCAAGGGTCTGCTCGCGGGCGCCGCGGCGATGGACAAGCGCTGCGCGGACGGCGACATGAAGAAGAACCCCGCTCTCATGGCGGCGGTGCTGCAATATCTCTCCATGAAGAGGGGCAAGAACATCTCCGTCATGATGCCGTATGCGGATTCTCTCAAATATATGGCGGACTGGTACTGCCAGCTGTGGGGGGAGAGCCTCGGCAAGGCGGTGGATCTTGCGGGCAACACCGTGCATACGGGTCAGACCCCCGTCAAATCCCTCGGCGTCACCGACCAGCACTCTCAGGTGCAGCTCTACACCGAAGGTCCCTTCGACAAGGTCATCACCCTCATCGGGGTGGAGAAGTTCCGCGGCGACGTCACCATCGCGGACGGCGCGGAGGAGTTCCCGGACGTCAACTTCCTGTGCGGGCACACGATGGGCGAGCTCATCAACACCGAGCGCGTCGCGACGGAATACGCTCTCACACGCTCCGGGCACGTCAACAACACCGTCATGCTCCCCGAAGTGAACGCCGAAAGCGTGGGCGAACTCTTGATGTTCTTCCAGCTCCAGACTGCCTATTGCGGCGAGCTGCTCGGCATCGACACCTTCAATCAGCCCGGCGTTGAGGAGGGCAAGAACGCGACCTACGCGCTCTTCGACCGCAAGGGTTACGAGGCGAAAAAGGCGGAGCTCGATGCCGCTCCCGAGAAGGACGGCAAGTATATCGTTTGAAGGCGCAGGGCGCCGTGTGAGGCGGATATGTACACTTTCTACGCATTGCTCAACCGCATGAAACTCATCGAAAGATGGAGCCTCATGCGTTCCACCACCAAGGAAGACCTGATGCAGCACGCGGCGCACGTCGCCATCGTGGGGCAGGCTCTCGGCATCATCCGCAACACCTATTTCGGCGGGAACGTGGACACTGACAAGATCGCGGCACTCGCGCTCTATCACGACACCGCGGAAGTGGTGAGCGGGGATATGCCTACCCCCATCAAGTATTACAGCCCCCGCATCAAGGGTGCGTACAGCGAGATAGAGGACGTCATCAACCGCAAATTGCTGGAGTCTCTCCCCGAAGAGATGGCGGAAAAGTATTCCGAATATCTCCGCCCCGACACCGAGACGGAGGAGTATAAGCTGATGAAAGTGGCGGACAAGGTCTCCGCCTACATCAAGTGCATCGACGAGCGGCTCTCCGGCAACCGCGAGTTCGACACCGCTTTCAAGCGCCTGGAAAAGACCCTCGACGCCCTGAAGCCGGAATATCCCGAGCTTGAATTCTTCCTCGATAACTTCGGGGAGGGATACGGGCAGCAGCTGGACATCCTCTGATGCTGACGCTCGCGGGATTCGCAAAACCCTATCTCTACGGCGCGCGGCTGTTCGGCGGCGTGGACGCGGAGTTCCGCGACGGCGAGACAGTCGCCGTCTACGGCAGGGGAGGGAGCGGCAAGACTTCCTTCCTCAAAGCCATCTGCGGAGCAACGGACGCCGAAGGCGGAGTGCTCCTCGACGGCGAGCCCATCGCGAGGAAGACGGACAAGGTCATCATGGTCTTTGACGACGGCGCGGTGTTCGGCGGAAAGACCGTCTACGACAATCTTGCATATCCTCTCCGCATAAGAGGCGTCCCCAAGGCGGACATCGCGGCGGCGGTCATCGCGGCGGCGGAGGAGATGAGCATCACGGCATGTCTCAACATGCGCGCACGCAGGCTCAACGCCGCGGACAGGCGACGGATGTCCCTCGCGCGCCTGCTCGTGCGCCCCGCACGCCTGTGTCTCGTTGACGAACCCACGAAAGGGCTATCCCGCGAGGATGCGGAAGAGGTCTTCCGCGATTTTGTTTCCGCGGCAAGGAAACTCACGGCAGCCGGAGCGACGGTGCTGTTCTCCACCTCGTCGAGGGAAGAAAGCCTTGCGTTCGGCGGGCGCATCACGGTGCTCGCAGGCGGCGAAGTGAAACAGATCGGGACGGCGGCGGACATCCGCAGAGCGCCCGAGAGCATATGGGCGGCGGAGCTCGTAGAGCCCCGCTATAATGTCGCGAAAGCGGTTTTAACCGATGAAAACGGGGCGTTGAAACTCGTGTTCGGCGGAGACGATGCCATTGAGGCGGAGACCCTCCGAGGCAGGGTCGCGCCCTCATACATCGGAGAAGAGGTGCTTGCGGGCTGGTTCCCGGAAGATGCGGTAAAGGGAGAGGACGCAAAGCGCGCTCCCGGAGCGTATGCGGCGGGGGACGGTTTCGGGCGCATCCTTGTGACCGAGGACGGCATCGCGGAAAGGACGGAAGGGGAGAGCGTCTCGCTGCACCCCGACATCGCGCGCGTCACGCTCTTCGACCGCACCAACGAGTGCAGCGTCATGACATGCGCGGGGGAGGAGAAATGATCATCTTAGGCATAGACCCGGGACTCGCGACTATGGGCTACGGCGTATTGGAGACCGCAAGGGGAAATTCCGCCGTTGTGGACTACGGCGTCGTCACCACTCCCAAGGACCTCACTTTGCCGCAGAGGCTTAACAGGATAGAGGAGGGAGTCACCGCGCTCATAGAAAGGTTCCGCCCCGACAACATCGCCATCGAGGAACTGTTCTTTTCAAAGAACATCACCAACGGCATAATGGTCGCGGAGGCGAGGGGGGTCATCCTGCTCACCGCAAACAAGCTCGTCGGAGAGGAAGTGTACGAGTACACGCCCAACCAGATCAAGCAAGCCATCACCGGTTACGGCGGGGCGGACAAGATCCAGATGCAGCTCATGGTGCAGGCGCTCCTGCGCCTGAAAAAGGTGCCCCGTCCCGACGACGCGGCGGACGCGCTCGCGGTGGCGCTGTGCCACGCTCACACCAGCAGGCTTTCCACCGAGTTCAAGGTGAGATGAAAGGCGCCGCGGGGCGCCGAGAGAGGTGAAAGATGCCGCTTGCTCCCAATGTGATCGCAGTGCTCCTTGACCTGCTTTTCTTCGCGCTCGCACTGCCGCTTGCGCTGAAACAGGTGCCGATGCAGTATCTCTACGGGTACAGGACATCGAGGAGCACCAAGAACGAGAAATGTTGGTATGCCGCAAACGCTGCGTTCGCGCTGCCCGTCACTGTCATATCGGGGGCAGCCGCCGTTGCGGGGGCGGTGATGTTAGGGGTGCGTTACGGCACGGAGCTTCCCTTTTGGGAATACGGCTTCGCACTGCTTTACATACCTATCGTCGCCGAGATCGTCATCGGAGCGGTGTGTGCGGAAAGGGCACTCAACGCTCTTGAAGGGAAAGAGCGCGAGAGGGAAGATGAATGACCGCAGCGTAAGAGCTGCGTGCGGTGCCGTCCGAGAAGCGGCGCCACCAAGGCGGAACGCCCGGGCGCAGAGCGCGGGAAAGAGCTTTATGGCGCGGCGGAGAAGATGCGGCGGACGGGGCTCGGAAAAGACAAAAACAGCCGAAAGGCGTGAGGACATATGTACAACTATATCAAGGGCACGCTTGTCGCCGTCGAGGCGGGCAAGGTGGTGCTGGAAAACAACGGAATAGGTTATGAGCTCGGCGTGAGCGGAAACACTCTCGCGGACGCAAACGAGATGGGCAAGGAGATGAAACTCTACACCTATCTCTATGTGCGCGAGGATGTCTTTGCGCTGTACGGGTTCTCCCGCGCGGAGGAGAAGACGCTCTTCATGCGGCTCATCGAGATAAGCGGCGTGGGCCCCAAACTCGCGATGCAGATCCTCGGCGGCTACGACCTCGGCACCCTCACGGTCGCGATAGCCACGGGGGACGTCAAGACCCTCTCCAAGATCAAAGGCTTGGGGAAAAAGACGGCTGAACTCATCGTGCTCAACCTGCGCGAGCAGGTCGCCGTGGACATGGCGGACGCGGCGAGCGAGATCGGCGGCGCGATGGAAGAGGATGTCTCGGACGCGGTGTTCGCGCTCGTCTCTCTCGGGGTCTCCAACACGGAGGCGGTGCGCGCCGTGCAGAAGGCGAAAGAGACGGCAAAGGGCGTGCAGGAGCTCATCGCGACTGCGCTCAAATTTATCGGATGAACGCAAGAAGCCGCGCGAACACGCGGTTTATGTGACAAAACTTGCCGTTGAAACGGCGATACGGTGATTATGGACGACGAAAGAATTGTCAGCAGTCTGACCATCGAAGACGACGAGTCGGAGGTCACTCTCCGCCCGCGTTGTATGGCGGATTATGTCGGACAGGACAAGATCAAGAAGAATCTGGAGATCTTCATCTCCGCGGCAAAGGCGAGGGGAGAGGCGCTCGACCATGTCCTTCTCTACGGGCCTCCCGGGCTTGGCAAGACCACGCTCGCGCACGTCATCGCAAATGAGCTCGGCGCGCAGATCAGGGTGACGTCGGGGCCCGCCATCGAGCGTCCCGCCGACCTTGCCGCCATCCTCACCAATCTTGAGAAAGGGGACATCCTCTTCATCGACGAGATCCACCGTCTCAACCGCAGCATAGAGGAAGTGCTTTATCCCGCCATGGAGGATTACTCGCTGGACATAGTGTCCGGCAAAGGTCCTATGGCGAGGAGCATCCGCATACCGCTGAAGAAATTCACGCTCATAGGCGCGACCACCCGCGCGGGGATGCTCTCGAGCCCTCTCCGCGACAGGTTCGGCATGCTCATGCGCCT
>CASDRL010000040.1 GCA_949283145.1 uncultured Clostridia bacterium
CTCACCCTTTCGCTGCGATGGACGCTCCGAACAGCCGAGCGTGAGAAGGCGGATCTTTTCCGCCCCGCCTGCGTCAAACGCCTTGCCAATATGTAAACTATTGCCTGCGGCGTTTTCCTTGCCGGGACGAAATATCTCTCGCCGAAAACGCGAACACTCACCCTTTCGCTGCGATGGACGCTCCGAACAGCCGAGCGTGAGAAGGCGGATCTTTTCCGCCCCGCCTGCGTCAAACGCCTTGCCAATATGTAAACTATTGCCTGCGGCGTTTTCCTTGCCGGGAAGAAAAATCTCTCGCCGAAAACGCGGACACTCACCCTCGTCGCGATCCGCGCGTATTCGTTGCCGTGCGCCGCGTTGCGGCGGTCGGCTCGCCTGTCGCGCGGTCACTCCTCTTCGCGTCGTGAAAATGCGGAGACGTTCGCTTCGCTCCTCGTTCCTCGGGAACTATCGCGCAGCTCACTCATTTTCACTCCGCGTGGTGCGGGCTTTGCCCGCGTTTTCCGGGATCGGGGGGCATACAATATGCACATGACTATTTCATGTGCGATACAAATAAAAATCTCTTCAGAAGAAGGTAGGATATGGCAAAACTCACTATGGACAAGCTTGTGGCTCTCTGCAAAAACCGCGGGTTCATCTTCCCCGGCAGCGAGATCTACGGCGGGCTCGCCAACACCTGGGACTACGGTCCTCTCGGCGTGGCGCTCAAAAACAACATCAAGGCGGCTTGGTGGAAGAAGTTCGTCACCGAAAGCCCCTACAACGTCGGCGTGGACTGCGCCATCCTGATGAACCCCACCGTCTGGCAGGCGTCCGGGCACATCGGCGGCTTCTCCGATCCGCTCATGGACTGCAAGTCCTGCAAAACCCGTCACCGCGCGGACAACCTCATCGAGGACTATATGGCGAAGAAGGGCATCGAGGGCGGCGTCGCGGGCTGGACGGACGAGCAGATGGAGAACTTCATCAAGGAGAAGGGCATCGTCTGCCCCGTGTGCGGCAAGTCCGATTTCACTTCCATCCGCAAGTTCAACCTGATGTTCAAGACCTTCCAGGGCGTCACCGAGGATACGGCAAACACCATCTATCTCCGCCCCGAGACGGCGCAGGGCATTTTTGTCAACTTCAAGAACGTACAGCGCACCACCAGGAAGCGCGTGCCTTTCGGCATAGGGCAGATCGGCAAATCCTTCCGCAACGAGATCACGCCCGGCAACTTCATCTTCCGCGTGCGCGAGTTCGAGCAGATGGAGCTGGAGTTCTTCTGCAAGCCCGGCACCGACCTCGAATGGTTCGCCTATTGGCGCAAGTTCTGCCACGAGTGGCTGCTCGGTCTCGGTTTCGACGACGAGAAACTCCGTCTGCGCGACCACAGCGCGGAGGAGCTTTGCTTCTATTCCAAAGCCACCACGGACTTCGAGTTCCTCTTCCCATTCGGCTGGGGAGAGCTGTGGGGCGTCGCCGACCGCACGGACTACGACCTCACTCAGCACATCAACACCTCCGGCAAGGACCTTTCCTACACCGACCCCGTCACCAACGAGAAATACGTGCCATATGTCATCGAGCCCTCGCTCGGTGTCGAGCGTATGGTGCTGGCGCTCCTCTGCAACGCCTATGACGAGGAAGAAGTGGGGGAGGGGGACACCCGCGTGGTGATGCACTTCCATCCCTTCGTCGCGCCCGTCAAAGTGGCGGTGCTGCCCCTCCAGAAGCAGCTCGCGGACAAGGCGCAGGAGATCTACGCCGAGCTCTCCAAACACTTCGTGTGCGACTTCGACGGCACGGGTTCCATCGGCAAGCGCTACCGCCGCCAGGACGAGATCGGCACGCCTTACTGCGTGACGGTGGACTTCGACACTTTGGAAGACGGAGCGGTCACGGCGCGTGAGCGCGACAGCATGCAGCAGGTGCGCATCCCCGTCGCGGAGCTCAAGAACTACTTCGCGGAAAAGTTCGAATATTGACCGAAAACGGTGTTTATCACGCCGAATATGCAGGAAAAGGACGCGTTTGCGTCCTTTTCCGCTTTTTGCGGGGCGCGCCCCGCGCCCCGCGCCGCGGCGCCGTCCGCCGCGCCTGCGCTCTCGCGGAGCTCACTTGCAGCAGTTGTTGCCGCACAGGTTGCCGCCGCAGCAGCACAGGATGAGCAGAAGGGGCAGAATGTCGCAAAGACAGCCCATTCCGTTCCCGTTGCAGCAGGAGAGCAGGAGCAGCAAGAGGATGATGTTGTCGCACCCGCAGCCGCCGTTACCGAAGAAACCGTTCATGATATGTACCTCCTTTTGAACTCGGATCGCTCCTACCACACCATACGCATTTCGCCGCCGCTTTGACACAGCGGGCGGGGAAAGCCGTGCATTTGGAATGTATTGCTTGAAAATAAGAGAAACATTTGATATAATGTGTTCATCTATACGCGTTTGCGCCCGCGAGCGGGCGCGGGAGGAAACATGCTGCTTGCGATGGACATCGGCAATACCAATGTCAAGATCGGCATCTTCAAGGGTGACGAGCTCGCGTACACGTGGAGGGTGTCCACCGTGGCGTCCCATACGGCGGACGAGTACGGCATGGTCATCTACGACTTGCTGCGCCAGGGCGGGCACACCTTCGACGACGTGGACGGGGCGGTGATGTCTTCCGTCGCTCCCTCCCTCAACTACACCATCGAGCACATGTGCTCCTACTACACGGGCAGGAAGCCTCTCACTGTGGATCATCGCACGCGGACGGGCATTGAGCTTGTATATGACAATCCGTCCGAGCTCGGCGCGGACAGGATGGTGGGGGCGGCTGCGGCGTACCGTTTCTACGGCGGACCCGTCATCGAGGTGGATTTCGGCTCGGCGACCACCTTCAACCTGGTGACGGCGGAGGGGAAGTTCATCGGCGGCGCCATCGCGCCCGGCGTCAAGACGGCGACGGAATCGCTGGTGCATACGGCGGCGAAGCTCCCGCGCGTGGAACTTTCCACCCCGGAGAGCGTGGTGGGGACGTCCACCAGGAGCTGCATGCAGGCGGGCATCATCTACGGCTATGCGGGGCTTGTCAAGTATATGGTGAGCAAATACCGCGCGCTCCCCGAGATGAAGGGGGCGAAAGTGGTGGCGACGGGCGGTCTCAGTGAGCTCATCGCGGGCGTAGAGCCGGAGCTCATCGACATCACCGACCGCGCGCTCGCGCTCAAAGGGTTGAAGTACATCTACGACCTCAACCGCGAAAATTAGTCAAATCGGCGGGGAGACCCGCTTTCAGGAGTGAATATGAAAAAAATCGGAGTTGCCCTGCTCGGGCTGGGCGTCGTGGGCGGAGGCACTTACCGCATCCTCACCGCACAAAGAGAGTACATCAGGCAAAATGACGGCATCGACATCGAGATCAAGTGCGTCCTCGAGAAAAACCTCGAGCGTTGCAAGGAACTCGGCGTCGATCTTTCCATCGTATCCACGGACATCGACAGAGTGGTGAACGACCCGGAGATCTCCGTCGTCGCGGAGTTTTTCGGCGGCATCGAACCCGCAAAGACCTTCCTCATCAAGGCGCTGGAAGCGGGCAAGAGCATCGTCACCGCAAACAAGGAGATGTTCTCCAAAAACTGGCCGGAACTGGAAGCGGCGGCGGAACGCGGCGGCGGCGGACTCTATTTCGAGGCGAGCTGCGCGGGCGGCATCCCCATCATCCGCACCCTTACGGACGGTATGCAGGCAAACCGCGTCACGTCTTTGAAGGGGATCGTCAACGGCACCACCAATTACATCCTCTCCCGCATGAGCGACGAGGGCGTGGACTATGCCGCGTGTCTTAAAGACGCGCAGGCGCTGGGTTACGCGGAGGCGGATCCCACCGCGGACGTCGAGGGATTCGACGCCATGTACAAGAACAGCATCCTCTCCTCCCTCGCGTATAAGAAACGCGTGCCGGTGGACAGGATCTACCGCGAAGGCATCTCGGGCATCGCCGTCGAGGACATCAACTACGGCAAGGAGCTCGGCTACACCCTGAAACTCCTCGCCGTCTCCAAAAACCGCGACGGGAAGATAGAGGCGAGGGTGCACCCCGCATTCCTGCCCTCGGGACATCCGCTCTCGTCCGTGAGCGGATCCTTCAATGCTGTGTACGTGCACGGCGACAGCGTGGACGACATCATGCTTTACGGCAGAGGCGCGGGCGCGCTCCCCACGGGCAGCGCCATCGTCAGCGATATCGTTTTCGCTGCGGGCAGGGAAGTTCACCGCAGGTTCCCCTGGGAACTCGAGACGGAAGTGAAGGACGAGGATTTCGCCACCGACTTCTCCTCCCGCTATTATGTCCGTCTCACCGTCACCGACGAGGAAGGGACGCTGAGCAAGATCACGGGAGTGTTCGGGCGCTGCGGGATATCCCTTGCCACCGTCGTGCAGAAGGAGGCGGTATCCCGCGAGGTCGCCGTCATCTTCGTCACGCATGAGACCAGGGAAAGCGTCATGAAAAAGGCGCTCGCCAAGATAGAACAGCTTTCGGGCGTGGAGAATATCGCCGCGCTCATAAGGGTGGAAGAATGATCGCTCCAAAGTTCAAACGCTCCGCGGGCGTGCTCATGCCCGTGAGTTCTCTCCCCAGCCCCTACGGGATAGGGTGCTTCTCCCGTGATGCGGACAACTTCGCCGAGATGGCGAAGGACATGGGATTCTCGTGGTGGCAGGTGCTGCCCATCACCATCCTCGGCGCGGGCAATTCGCCCTATTCCGGCTATTCCACGCATGCGGGCAACTTCCTCTACATCAACCCCATGCTCCTGAAAGCGGAAGGGCTGCTCAGCGACGAGGAAGTGGAAGCCGCAAAGTATCGCGGCGAGCCCTACAAGGTGGACTACGCTTTTGCAAGAGAGAACATAACACGGGTTTTACACATCGCTTTTGAGCGCTTGACCCCCGAGATCAGGGAAAAGATCGCGGCGTTTGAAGAAGAGGAGAGCTATTGGCTGAGCGATTATGCGCTATTTATGGCGCTCGCCGACCGCTACGGCGGAGACTGGACGAAGTGGGAGCACGGGCTCGCTTTCAGAGAGGCGAGTGCGCTCGCCGCGGCGAGAAAGGAATTCGCCCGCGAGATCGACTACTACATCTTTGAACAGTACGAGTTTTACAGGGAATGGTTTTTCCTGAAAGAGCGCGTCAATGCGCGCGGTGTGCGCATCATCGGAGATTTGCCCTTCTATGTCGCCACCGAGAGCGTGGACGTGTGGACGAATGCGTCCGAGTTCCTGCTCGACGAGAAGGGGCATCCCAAAGCCGTCGCGGGCGTCCCGCCCGACGCGTTCGCCGCAAAGGGACAGATCTGGGGCAATTGTCTCTACGACTTCGCCGCAATGAAAAAGAACGGTTACAAGTGGTGGAGACGGCGCATTTCCCATTGCCTTAAAATGTATGACGCACTGAGACTCGATCATTTCCGCGCGTTCTACAACTTCTTCGCCATCCCCGCCGATGACAAGGACACCGCCGTCAACGGGGAGTGGAAGTACGGTCCCGGGCAGGAGCTTATAGACCTCATGCTCAAGGACAATCCCGACGCGCTCTTCATCGCGGAGGATCTCGGGCTCATCGACCCCGACTGCCGCAAGTTCATCGACGGGACGGGCATCCCCACCATGAGGGTGTTCCAGTTCGCGTTTGACGGCACTCAGAGTGTGCACCTTCCCTATTTTTATGACAGGACCAATGTCGCCTACTCGGGCACGCACGACAACAATACGCTGCTCGGATGGCTGTATGAGATGAACCCGGATGCGAGGGATTTCGCCCTCAAATATTGCGGCTTTTCGGGCGCGGGCTGGGGGAGCGGCGGCCCCGGCTGCGCTTCCACCAAAGCCATCTTGCGCACCATATCGGCGTCGTCCGCAGTGCTCGCCGTCTTCCCCGTGCAGGACATGCTGGGCTACGGCGCGGACACCCGCATCAACGTCCCCGGCGTCGCGGAGGGCAACTGGGAGTTCCGCCTTGCCTACGAGCTAATGCTCACCGTCGACCGCGACTTCTTCCTGGACCTCAACAACACCTACGGCAGGCTGGGGGGAGGCAGAGCGTGATCCTCTTCTTTGCGGACGGGGAGTGCGAGAGCGACGCCTTCGTCCGCCATTGCTACACTCACTACGCCGACATCGTCAATGCGGCGGGGGGCAGCCTTCCGAGCTCGGTCGGCATCGTGAGGGAAGAGGGCAAGAAGCCCCGCTTCGACTGCGAGGATGTGCACTTCTCCCTCTCGCATTCTCACGGCGTCATCATGCTCGGCATCGCGCGGACTGAGATCGGCGTGGACATCGAGATGATCCGCCCCGTGAGCGAAAGCCTTCTCCGCCTTGTCGGAGCGACGGACGAGAAGGAATTTTTCCTCAAATGGACGGAGCGGGAGAGTTGGATGAAATTCACGGGAGCGGGGCTCAGAGACTTCCGCACCCCCGTCCCCGAGGACGCGCACTTCGAGCACTTCGAGCCGTTCGAGGGCTATGAGGCGTGCGTTTGCGCGGAGAGACAAAGCGTCAGAGCCTTCCTCATCGACCTTGCTTCGGTGGAGGGCAGGGACGCGGACAAAACCGACAAAAAGCAGGTTTAATATGCGCGGATGCGCCGTTAAACCTCGCGTTTTGAATAAAACGATCATATTGTGAGGACATCATGAACAACGACATTTTCGAGAAACTGAAAGCCATTGCGGTCAACGACATCGGCATTGACGCAGACAAGGTCAAGCCCGAGAGCGACATCATCAAGGAGCTTGGCCTGGACAGCCTGGACATCGTGGACATGCTGATGAAGGTGGAAGAGACCTTCGGCGTCACCATCGACGACAGCGACGTCGTGGAGATGAAGACCGTCGCCGATGTGGTGCGCTTCATCGAGAACGCTAAGGCATGATGGCAGGGGCGTTGCCCCTGCCTTTCGCCGCCAAGCGGCTCTCCGACCAAACGCAAAATGGCGACATCTGTCGCCATTTTGGTCGGACTTCATTCCTTGCGCTCCGCACGCAAGCGTGCTCACCGCGCTGCGTCATAGCGGGCGCTCGTCACACATTGCGCTCATTTTTGCCCAAGCCGCTTATTCAAGCGCCTTTGCGTTAATTTGCGCGCAATGTGTTCCTCTTCGCGCCATGAAAATGCGGAGACGTTCGCTTCGCTCCTCGTTCCTGCGGAGCTATCGCGAAGCTCTCTCATTTTCATGGCGCGATACTAATGCGGCAAAGTAAGGTCGGCTCTTAGCCGCCGCACATGTCGCTGAAAGCGCGGGAGCGCCCAAGGGGGTCCACCCCTTGACCCGGGCAGGGGCTCTGCCCCTGCACCCCGCGAGGGGCATTATACCCCTCGACCCCAAACTTTTATATAATTTTGCGCCGAAGGCTGCGGGCAAACCCGCAG
>CASDRL010000041.1 GCA_949283145.1 uncultured Clostridia bacterium
AAGGAGACGCGCCGACAATTTTTTGGGCTATGCACAATAAAATTTTCGCGCCCTTGACAACGATGTTTCGTTATGATCAAAACACGCGCGGAGCGGTTTTCCGCCCCGCGCCTTAATTGTTATGCTCGCTCAAAGGTTTCGCCGTACCCTTGCACGCTCTATCATGCCGTTCGTCGTGCTCAAAGACGCCCGCACAAACGCTAATTCGCTGACGCCGATATTTGGATGAAGAACAAGGAAAAGGCACCCTTTTCAAGGGGCGCGTACTATGTCGTACGTAACCCGCAGGAAAGGGTGCCTTTGACGCAGTTGTTCGCCAAATAGCGGCGTCAGTCCTCGAGGGCGGTGCCGACGGAGATAGTCTCCTTCTCGCTGATGTCCATGGGATAGTTGCCGTCGAAGCAGGCGGTGCAGTAGGAGCCGCCGCCGCAGCTTTTCACCATGAGGTCGAGGGGGATGTAGTGCAGGCTGTCCGCGCCGATCTCCTTGCAGATCTCCTCCTCGGACTTATACGCGCCGATGAGCTGATCCTTGGTCTCCATATCCACGCCGAAGTAGCAGGGGCACTTGACGGGAGGGGATCCGACGAGCATATGCACCTCGGTGGCGCCGCTGGCTCTGAGCAGGCTGATGATCTTGCGGGAGGTGGTGCCGCGCACAATGCTGTCGTCGATGAGGATGAGGCGCTTTCCTTTGATATTGGAGCGGAAGGCGTTGAGCTTGATCTTGACGGAGCTTTCGCGCATGGACTGGCTGGGCTGGATGAACGTCCTGCCGATGTAGCGGTTTTTGGTGAGCGCGTCCACCATGGGAAGCCCGCTGACGTCGGCGTAGCCTCTGGCGCAGACGGTGGCGCTGTCGGGGACGCCCGCGACGATGTCGGCGTCGATCTTGAAGAGTCGGGCGAGCTCCTTGCCGCAGTTGTATCTCGCGTCATACACGCTGACGCCGTCGATGACGGAGTCGCTTCTTGCGAGATAGACATACTCGAAGATGCAGGGCTTGGGGTCGGGGATGGCGTACTTGTGCGAGCGCATCTTGCCGTCGGGAGTGACGATGATCATCTCTCCGGGCTCGACGTCGCGCACGAACTCGGCGTCCACCGCGTCGAGGGCGCAGGATTCGCTCGCGAAGATGACGGAGTCTCCCTTTCTGCCCATGACGAGGGGCTTCAAGCCGTACTTGTCGCGGACGGCGATGAGCTTGTCATCCGCCATGCACACGATGGCGAATGCGCCGACGAAATCCAGACACGCCTTCTGCACGCCGTTCTCGACGCTGGATGTGGTGTAGTAGTTGATGAGTGCGGCGACGACTTCGCTGTCCACGGAGGACTGGAAGATGTGTCCGCGCTCGATGAGCCAGCTCTTGATGGAGGCGGCGTTGACGATGTTGCCGTTGTGGGCGATCGCCATCCTGCCGTATCTGCCGTAGAAGACGACGGGCTGCGCGTTGACGACGTTGCTCGAACCGCAGGTGGAATATCTGACGTGCCCGATGGCGATGTCGGTGTCGGGCAGCAGGTCGAGGTCCTCTTCGGAGAAGACCTCGTTGACGAGCCCCATGTTTTTGTAGTAGGCGATCTTTCTTCCGGGGACGTTGACGGCGATGCCGGCACTCTCCTGACCTCTGTGCTGCAGGGCGAAGAGACCGTAGTAGACCTCTCTTGCGAGGGGAGCCTTGACGGGGGAGGTGACTCCGAAGATGCCGCACTCCTCGTGCACGCCGAATTCCTTTTGCGGGATCAGAATTTCGTTCATATCACACCGTAAATGCGCTCAGTTTCCGCTCGTGATGCGCTTCATGATCTCTTGATAAGCGTCCTCGACGCCGCCGAGATCGCGGCGGAAACGGTCCTTGTCCAGTTTCTCGTGGGTCTTGCTGTCCCAGAAGCGGCAGGTGTCGGGAGAGATCTCGTCCGCGAGCACTATCTCGCCGTGGAACCTTCCGAACTCCAGCTTGAAGTCGATGAGGTCGATGCCGATGCCCTTGAAGAACGCCTTCATCTCCTCGTTGACCTTGAAGGCGAGCTCCTTGATGCGGTCGATCTCCTCCTTGGTCGCGAGGCGCAGCGCGAGAGCATGGAAGGTGTTGATGAGGGGGTCGCCCAGCTCGTCGTTCTTGTAGGAGAACTCGATGGTGGGGATGGCAAGCTCCGTGCCTTCCTCCACGCCGTAGCGCTTGGAGAAGCTGCCCGCCGCAACGTTGCGGATGATGACCTCGAGGGGGACGATCTGCACCTTTTTCACGAGGGTGTCGCGGTCGCTGAGTTCCTCGACGAAGTGGGAGGGGACGCCCTTCTTTTCGAGCATCGCCATCATCATATTGCTCATCTTGTTGTTGATGACGCCCTTGCCCGCGATGGTGCCCTTTTTGAGCCCGTTGAAAGCGGTGGCATCGTCCTTGTAGGAGACGATGACGAGATCGGGGTCGTCGGTGGCATACACTTTCTTGGCTTTGCCTTCGTAGATCTGTTCGAGCTTTTTCATATTACCTCCGTAAATGCGAAAGCACGGCAGGGTGCCATGCTCTCAACAGGTTGTCGCTGTGCGGATAGACGCGCGGAAAGCCCCGCAATGCGAGTAGGATCGATATCCGTTCGGCGTCCCGGCGTTTCTCATGCCGCTATATTATCACATTGCCGCGCGCGTGTGCAAACATATGGCGGCACAAATTTACTTATTTTTGACGGAAGAAGAAGGACGCCCGTTGACCGCGGGGACGTCGGTGCGCATCATGATGTAATCCATGCTCACGCCGTAAAAATCCGCAAGAGTGATGAGAGTTTCCGTGGGTGGTATGCGGGATCCGTTTTCGAATTTGGAGAGCAAAGACTGTTCGATGCCGGTGGCTATCTGCAGCTGGAGCTGCGTGATGCCCCTCTGCTTTCTGAGAGTTCTGAGATTGTTCTTCATACGACAAGAATATTTTACCATACAAGCAAAAGATAAAATATGACACAGGGGAATAATCGCCCTTGACACAAATATGACAATATGTCATAATATTGCCGTCGGAGACGCGCTCCGGCGAGGGGGAAAGACGCTGCGAAAAGGCGCTGAAAGCGCGGTTTTTTGTCTTCCTCCGAGACTGTTTTCAAGGAGGGCATCATGAAAAAATCGATGATCGTTTTGCTTGCCGTTCTGCTCGTGCTCGCGCTTGCGATGACGTTTGCCGCGTGCAACAAGGAGCACGTCCACTCGGACGCGGACGGCGACGAGTTCTGCGATGACTGCGGGGCTTTCATCGGCGTGCCGGTGAGCATGGAAGGCAGCGAGTTCGTGCACGAGACCGTTGCCAAGGTCGGCGGGCTTGCGGAGCGGGGCGCGGCTGTGATGGCGAATGACGCCTTCACTCTCGGCGCCACGGCGGAAGTCGCGGTGAACGGAAGTGTTTACACCCTGCGCGCGGACGTCAACGTGAACGGAACGGACGCGGACGCGAACGAATTTGCGGTCACACTCACTCATGACGGCGCGACGGTGCTCGGGGTCTATCTCGCCTCCCGCGTGCTCTACATCGACGACGGGACGGGAGTGCGCGCCTACGACCTCTTCAAGGGCGGTTCGGAGGGCGACCTTGCCTCTCTTCTCGGCGGGCTTGCAGGGCAGACATATGAGGAAGGTGCGGTGAGCGACACCATCGTCGGCGGAGCGAGCGGGGCTTTGCCCACCATGGCGATCAGTCTTCTCTCGTCCGGAGCGACGGCGACCGTAAGGGGCAATACGGGCGAAGTGACCCTGCCCATTGCCGTGAACCTGAAACACGTACTCCCTCTTCTCAGCAAGATCGACCTGGGCTTCGATCTCGCCGCATTCGGCGACATCATCGGCAAGGTGCTGGGCGCGAGCTGGGAGGATCTGAACGATCTTGATGTTGAGCTCGACCCTGCTTCCACCGCGCAGCTCACCATCCGCACCAAGTTTGACGACACCGCTCTCACCGAAGTGGGGCTGACCTATGTGCTCAAAGAGACGACGGTCTCCCTCGATGTTTTCGACATCGTGATGGAGCAGGGCAGGCGGGACATCCTGCCCGCGACGCTGACTTCCGCACCCGCGGGCGGCGTGAGGATCACGGGGGAGAGCATGCTGGGCGGCGAGAAGGTGTACACGGACGTCCGCGCCTCATTCAGCGCGCTGGACACCGAGGATGTCAGGCTGGTGATGACGGTGGGTTCCGCCCCCGGTCTGGACGACTATCTTTACGCGATCTATGACGGCAGCGCGAAGGTGAGCCTGACCACGGTGACGCAGGACGGCAAGACCAACCCCAACGCAAATCCCTCCACCTACGGCGCGTTCAACGTCCGCGTCTCGAGCGAATTTATGAGGATAGTCGCGCACGACAGCATCGCGGCGATGGAAGACCTGCCCGGCTTGAAGCTGTATGCGGCGGTGGATCTCGAAGAAGTCGTCGCGGGCATCTCCGAGTTGCTTGCGGGCGGCGGATTGACTGCAAGTGACACCGAAAGCGGAGATGAACCCTCCGAGATCGATGTTTCATCCCTCGTTTCCGTCATTATGGGCTGCCTTAACATCGACGGCGGCATAGGTCTCGACATCGACAAGACCGCGCTCGTTGACGTGCTCGGCGTGGTTCTCGGCGATGGCTTCGACAAGGACGCGAACTTTGCCGCCACCGTGGACGGCTTGGTCACCACCGTTGCCGAGGCGCTCGGCATCCGCCCCGTCAACACCGAGGCGGTGAGGGAGGAGAGCGACAGCTTCGTGCCTTACTATCGCACTCTCAGTTTTGTCCGCGCCATCGCGGGTGACGCGGTGGTGGGCGACCTCGGTCTTGAGGCGCTCATCGACGCGATGACGCTTGCGCTCACCCTCGGCATAAGGACGGAAGGCGGGCTCGGTCTCACCCTCGGTGCGGATCTCATCGTCGCGGCGGAGGGCGCCTCCCCCGTGAGCGCGGGGGAGAGCACCTTCACGGTGGGGCTTTGCGACGCTCCCGACATCCCCGCGGCGCACGCCCGCTTCTCGGTGAAGAGCACGGAGAACGCGCAGGGCGTCTATGAGGCGGTGATGACGGGCGGCATCCCGGACGCGGCGGGCGAGGAATATATGGAATTCTTCGTTTCAAACAGCGGCAACAGCACGGACGCGCTCGACTTCCTGCTCGGGCTTGCGTTCCGCGCGCTTCCCGTCGTGTTCGGCTACGGGCTGATAGGCTGAGTTCTTTCCTCGCGGGAGGGTGCCCCTCTTCCGCGCCCGCGCGCCCCGAAGTCTTTTTGCGAACTTCCCGCCGGAGCCTTCCTTTTGAAGGTGTCCGAGCCCTCTTCGGGGCGCGCGGCATTATCGCAAATAACACTCTCACGAGTGATAAGGAGGTAAAGTATGAAAAAAAGAATGGGGATGCTCGTTTTCGTGCTCATCGTATGCGCGGCGTTGGGGTTGACTCTTCTCGCGTGCGACAGCTCGGAACAGAGCGGCTATTCGGTCGCCTTCGAGGCAAACGGCGGCTCCGCCGTCGAGAGCCTCTCGGGCGTGACGGAAGTGGCGGAAGCACCTTCCTCCGTCCGCACGGGCTATACGCTCGAGGGGTGGTATCTCGCGTCCGACCTTTCCGGCGAGGCGGTGACCTTCCCTCTCGCGGTCACGGCGGACACCACGCTCTACGCCAAATGGAGCGCGAACACCTACACCGTGTCCTTTGACTACACCACCGCGGACGGCGGCATCGGGGAGAGCAGCAAAGAGGTCGCCTATGGCTCCGCGCTCGGCACTCTTCCCGCCCCCACCATGACGGGCAACACCTTCGCGGGCTGGTATGACGGCGACACCCTCTACACGGCGGAGTCCCTCATGCCCGCGGGCGACCTCGAGCTTTCCGCTGTGTTTGCCGCAAACACCTACACGCTCACCTTTGACACCACGGTGGAAGGGCTTCAAGTCGACGATGTCTCCGTGACATTCGCCGCCGCCGTCCCCGCACTTCCCGTGCCCGAGCGCGAAGGCTACACCTTCCTCGGCTGGTGGGATGAGAACGGCGACAAATTCGAGGCGGGCGCGACCTACAACACCGTGGGCGACACCGCACTCACCGCAAGATGGGAGCAGATCACCTTCACCGTCACCGCAGTCGTCGGCTACGAGGGCGGCGCGAACAAGAGCGTGACCGTGCCCTACGGCACCACCATCGGCGAAGTGCTTGACATCATCGGCTACGTGTCGCGTCCGGGGCACAAACTTCCCGTCTGGTATCTCGATGCGGAATTTGCAAACGAGGTGGATAAAGATGCGGAATTGACCGCAGAAACCTCAATTTATGCAAAATGGGAGGCGGAGACCTACGTCCTGACCTTCTCAAAATGGGAGCTGCGAGAGGGCAGCCTCGTCCTCTTTGAATCTGCCGGCGAAAACTACGACTTCACCGTCACCGTCACCTACGGTCAGCCCATCGGCGACCTGCCCGGTGTTGATGAAGGCGTGTATGTGCCCGCAGGCTTCACCTTCACCGGCTGGGGCACGGCGAATCCGAGCAACACGGGCGAACGGAATGACCCCGTTGAGGAGGACACCGTCTGGACTTGGACGGACAACAACCAAATCACTCTGAAGCCCGGCTACGAGCGCATCACCTACACCCTCACTCTCGATGCGGGCGAGGGCGCGTTCGAGGAAGGCGGCAGCACCGTCACCGTCCCTGCGGAGTATTACGCCTCTCTCTCCACTCTGCTCTCGGACTACGCCCCCGAGCAGGAAGGCAAGACCTTCGGCGGCTGGGCGTATGACGGCGAAACCGTGGACACCGCAGGCAACTACACCTGGGCGGAGGATGTCACCCTCACCGCGGTGTGGATCGACGCTTCCTACACGGTCACGCTCGACTTCAATGATGAGGATGCAACGCCCGACAGAAACATCGAAGTGGATTATCTCGGCACATTCGGCGATAAACTCCCCACCCCGCAGAGAGACGGCTTCGAGTTCCTTGGCTGGGAATATATCGAGGGCGACACCGTGACGGCGGTCACTTCCGAGACCGTTTTTGATTGGACGAGCGATATTACGTTGGTTGCCAAATGGCAGGAACTGGATAGCGTTCAGATCTCATATACGTATGACGCTGCAACCCAATCCTATGCCGTTGAAAAGATCGACACGTCCACCGGAGCAAATGTGTATGTCCCGGTCTATGAAGGTGACTCCATCACATCATTGACGATCCCCGCGACATATGATGACGGTATAAACGGAGAACATCCTGTAACAAAAATCGGGTTGAATGCATTCAAAGACAAAGCTAATCTTAAAGAACTCATTTTGCCCGATACTATAACCACCCTTACAAGTGCCAATATAATAGCGGGCACAGGCATTACGGAACTTGTTATCCCGGCAAGCGTAACAAAAATCGGTGTTTCTACATTTAAAGACGCGACCTCTCTTGAAAAGCTGACATTTGAGAGTGATGAGTTCAGCAGCAAAATAACAGCCAATTTCTCAACGCTTACAAGCCTGAAAGAGCTTACATTGCCGGCAAACTTTGATGCAACTTCGACGTTCTGGAAAAATGTTTCCCACGTAGAGCACATCTACATCCCCGCGGCGGAAGGGCAGAAGTATGTCTCCAACGCGGACGGGACTCAGATCACCGATACTTCGAGCGGGACCGTGATCTGGACTTCCCCCACCATCTGACGGCGCTATTCGGCGAATAACATCGTCAAAGCCCTCGTCTTTTGACGGGGGCTTCGTCGTATCCAAGCACGCTTCGAATAAACTTTTCGTCTCGCGGGTTATCTTGATTTCCCCCTCCTTCCCTTCGGGCTTTCCTCCCCCGTGTCCGAATAGAGTGCAGTCCTCGCATCTTGCGGGACTTACTTGACATCTTTACAAAAGTTTTTAATATCGCACCGACATAACCAAGCGGAGAACAGCACTCACCGAAAACCCGGCACGGGCGGAGGAATTCGGCTCTCGCGCACAACGCTCGTGTCTACTTAATGTTACGTCAGCGCTCGGCACTCACTTAGCGCGCCGCGGCGTTCAAGCGGCGGCTGCGCCGCCTGTGAGCGCTTGGCTGAGCGGCGCGTAGTTCCGTCTCCGAAAAAGTGTACGTCGTGTTCAAAGACGCCCTATCAAAGTGTACGTTGATACACCCGCAACAGGAACGCGTTGAAACCAATGGGGACGGGGTTGAGCATCCGAGCATGCGTAAATGTCCAAACTCGGACACGCTTGTCCGAGTTTGGACATTTCTGCCCCGTCCCCATTTGTTTCGGAGACATACGCAAATTCAATCACTTGCCATTGAACAAATCTTCGAAAGTGTTCAAAAATAAGTTAACTTTTTAATTATTTTTCCGCTGCTATTGACAGCGGGCAAGAGGTGTTGTAATCTAAAACTAATCTTTTGCGCGGCGGGATACGCCGTAGCCTTAATTGGGGGATAAACTATGTCCTATATTTCCGAAGTCATCGAAATGACCGAACGCAAGAATCCCGGCGAAGCGGAATTCATGCAGACCGTGCGCGAGGTGCTGGGTTCTCTCGCTCCCGCCGTGGCGGCGAACGAGAAAGTCCTGCGCGACAACTGCATCCTGGAGAGGATGGTGGAGCCGGACAGGCAGATCATCTTCCGCGTCCCGTGGACGGACGACAAGGGCGTCAATCACGTCAACCGCGGCTTCCGCGTGCAGTTCAACAACGCCATCGGGCCGTACAAAGGCGGGCTCCGCTTCCAGCCCAACGTCACTCTTTCGGTGATGAAGTTCCTCGCATTCGAGCAGACTTTCAAAAATTCCCTCACCGGGCTGCCCATGGGCGGCGGCAAGGGCGGCAGCGACTTCGACCCCGCCGGCAAGTCCGACGCTGAGGTCATGCGTTTCTGCTATAGTTTCATGACCGAGCTTTACCGTCACATCGGTCCCGACGTGGACGTCCCCGCGGGCGACATGGGCGTGGGTGCGAGAGAGATCGGCTATCTCTTCGGCGCGTATAAGAAGATCCGCGGCGCGTACGAGAACGGCGTCCTCACGGGCAAAGGTCTCTCCTTCGGCGGCTCTCTCATCCGTCCCGAAGCCACGGGCTTCGGCGCGACCTATTTCTTCAACGAGGTGCTGGAACATCTCGGCGAGAGCATCAAGGGCAAGACCTTCTGCCTCTCCGGTTTCGGCAACGTCGCGTGGGGTGCCGCTCTCAAGATCACGGAACTCGGCGGCAAAGTGCTCACCCTCTCCGGTCCGGACGGCTACATCTACGACAAGGACGGCGTCTCGGGCGACAAGATCGACTACATGCTCACCATGCGCGCATCGGGCAGGAACGTCGTCAAGGACTACGCCGACAAGTACGGCTGCGAGTTCGTCGCGGGCAAGAAGCCTTGGGGCAACGTCAAGGCGGACGTCTATATGCCCTGCGCCATGCAGAACGAGATCCGCATCGAGGATGCCAAAGCCATGGTGTCCGCGGGCGTCAAATATCTCAACGAAGTCTCCAACATGCCCACCACCAACGAAGCCCTCGCCTACTTGCAGGCAAACGGCGTCATCGTCGCGCCCTCCAAGGCGGTCAACGCCGGCGGCGTCGCGGTCAGCGGACTCGAAATGAGCCAGAACAGCGAGCGTCTCGCCTGGACGGAAAAGGAAGTGGACGACAAGCTCAAACACATCATGAAGGGCATCCACACCCAGATCACCGACGCCCTATCCGCCTACGGCATGGGCTACGACCTCGTTGCGGGCGCGAACCTGGCGGGGTTTAAGAAGGTTGCGGATGCGATGATCGCCCAAGGACTCAACTGACGCCGCTATTTGGCGAACAACTGCGTCAAAGGCACCCTTTTCTGCGGGTTACGTACGACATAGTACGCGCCCCTTGAAAAGGGTGCCTTTTCCTTGTTCTTCATCCAAATATCGGCGTCAGCGAATTAGCGTTTGTGCGGGCGTCTTTGAGCACGATGACTCTTCTTCGGCGACGGTCTAACGAACCGCTTGAGCGTGACGTCGCTTGACACGATGTTATCTTTTTCGGAGTGGAGCCGCTCACCAAGCGCACTCAATCGAAGCGTGTTTGAACACGATGACTCTCCTTCGGAGACGGAACTACGCGCCGCTCAGCCAAGCGTTCACAGGCGGCACAGCCGCCGCATGAACGCCGCGGCGCGCAAAGTGAGTGCCGAGCAACGCCGTAAATCTAAATAGGCACGGGCTTTAATTTGCGAGCGCCGAATTCCTCCGCCCGTGCCGGGTTTTCGGCAAGTGCAGTTCTCCGCTTGGTTATGTCGGTGCGATATTAAAAACTTTTGTAAAGATGTCAAGTAAGTCCCGCAAGATGCGAGGAGTGAAGCCTAATCGGACACGGGGGAGGAAAGCCCGAAGGGAAGGAGGGGGAAATCAAGATAACCCGCGGACGAATAGCTTGAGAGAGCGTCCCCCCCGGGCACGCCGAACAGCCCGATCAAAAACCCTAAGCGTGTTTGATCGCGGTGTTTATCTTTCAAAACAGCGAGATAAAGTGTTATTTCCGCAATTTTGCGAGCAGGCGCTCCGCGGCGGCGCTGTCGATGGAGTGAAGGGCGGAGAGGTAGGTCTCGGCGGGGGGACGGTCGGGGAGGCGGAGCCAGAAGAGCAGGGAGGCGGTGGTGCCTGCGACGTGGTGTTCTATCTCAAGTGCGAGGGGGAAGTCCACCGTCACGCCGTTCTCGGCGGCGAGGGCGTGGAAGGCGTCCCGCATCTTGCCGCGCACGCGGAAGAAGAAGGAGAAGTCGCCGTGCTCGCCGAGCAGGACGGAGAGGGCGTCGGCGTTGCGCTCGAAGAGGGCGACCACGTCTTCCATGGGGATGCGGTCGCCGGGGATGCCGAACTGCATCTCGTCGAGGATGCCGTCCTCTATCTGCTGCAAGACATCGGGGACGTCGTAGAAATATTCATAAAAAGTGCTGCGGTTGTAGCCCGCGGCGGCGGCTATCTCGCCCACGGTGATCTTCTCTATGCGTTTTTCGCGGTAGAGCTTCCAAAATGCCTGGATGAGGGCGTGTTTGGTCTCCTCTTTTGCGGCGGGTTTTTTCATGTTCTTCTCCCGAAAATCCGACAACGGGCGCGAGATTGTCGTGTCGAATTTGTTGACTTAATATTTATCTGTGGATAAAATAACTACAAAATTATCATACAACACCGTGTCGGATTTTGCCATCCGCACGGCGAGAGATCGGAGAGATTTAAGGTAGAGTATGAATGTGATAAAGACTTTGACAAAGAGCCTCAGGGAGTTCAAAAAGGAGACCATCCTTTCTCCCGTGCTCGTCTCGCTCGAGGTGGTGGTGGAGTGTCTCATCCCCCTCTACATGGTGACGATGCTGGAGAAGATCGAGGCGGACAACTCCATCGAGAACATCCTTTTCTGGGGCGGCATCCTGCTCCTGATGGCGGCGGTCTCGCTGCTGTTCGGGATGCTGGCGGGAAGGTATGCGGCAAAGGCGTCGGCGGGCTTTTCCAAGAACCTGCGCACGGACATTTACAATTCCGTGCAAGGCTTTTCCTTTGCCAACATCGACAAATTTTCGGCGTCCAGCCTGGTCACGAGGATGACCACGGACGTCGTCAACATCCAAAACGCGTTCATGATGATCATCCGCATCGCGGTGCGCAGCCCCATCATGCTGGTGGTGTCCGTCATCATGTCCTTCACCATCAACTGGAAGATCGCGCTCATTTTCCTTGCCATCATCCCCGTGCTGGGCGTGGGTCTCTTCCTCATTTTCAAGAGGGTGGACCCCATTTTCGCGAAGGTGTTCAAGAAATACGACGCGATGAACGAGTCCATCCAGGAGAACATCAAGGGCATCCGAGTGGTGAAATCCTACGTGCGTGAGGACTACGAACGCGGCAAGTTCAACCGTACGGCGCAGAACGTGCGCGCGGACTTCCAGCGCGGCGAGATGATCATCGCGCTCAACAGCCCGCTCATGCAGTTCGCCATCTGGACGGCGATCACCGCCATCTGCATCTTCGGCTCCAAGATCATCGTGGAGTCCGGCGGCGTCGATCTCAACGCGGAGGCACTTTCCAGCCTCATCGCCTACGGCGCGCAGTGCATGTCCGCGCTCATGACGCTCTCCATGGTCATGGTGATGATCTCCATCGCCACCTCGTCCGCGGAGCGTGTCTCCGAGGTGCTCAACGAAAAGAGCACCCTCACCAACCCCGAGGAGCCCGTCTACGAAGTGCCGGACGGCAGCGTGGAGTTCAGGGATGTCAGCTTCAAGTATTCCGAAAAGGCGGAGCGTTACGCCCTCTCCGGCGTCAATCTCAGGATCGAAGCAGGGCAGACCGTGGGCATCCTGGGCGGCACGGGCAGCTCCAAGACCTCGTTGGTCAACCTCATCCCCCGTCTTTATGACGCGACCAAGGGCGAGGTGCTCGTCGGCGGCATAAACGTCAAGGATTACGACCTCGAAAGCCTGCGCGATCAGGTCTCCGTGGTGCTGCAAAAGAATGTGCTCTTCTCGGGCACCATCAAGCAGAATCTCCGTTGGGGCGACCCGGACGCGACGGACGAGGAGCTCGTCGAGGCGTGCAAGCGCGCGCAGGCGCACGAGTTCATCATGTCCTTCCCGGACGGATATGACACCTACATCGAGCAGGGCGGCACCAACGTCTCCGGCGGGCAAAAGCAGAGGCTGTGCATCGCGAGGGCGCTTCTGAAGCATCCCAAGATCCTCATCCTCGACGACTCCACCTCCGCGGTGGACACCAAGACGGACGCGCTCATCCGTCAGGCTTTCCGCGAGGAGATGCCCGACGTGACCAAGTTCATCATCGCGCAGCGCGTCGCTTCCGTCGAGGACTCCGACCTCATCCTCATCATGGACGGCGGAAAGATCGCCGCCATGGGCAAACACGAGGATCTGCTCGCGAACAACAAGATCTATCAGGAAGTGTATTATTCGCAGAACAGGATGGGCGCCTCGGCAGCCGACCTCGCCAAGACGGAGGGCGGCGCCAAGGGCACCGCATTCGAAGCAAAAGGAGGTGATCGCGCATGAGAAACCGCATCGAGATCCGCAAAGGCAGCGCGATGAAGATCCTCGGCAGACTGTTCCGGTATATGGGGCGCTACTATAAGTGGGAGCTCCTGCTCGTCATCGTCTGCATCGCCGTGACCGCCGTCGCGGGCATCAGCTCCTCCGTCTTCCTCGAGCTGCTCATCGACGACGTCATCACCCCGGGGCTGGAACACGGCTTCGACTACATCGCAAACACCCTCTACACCATCGCGGGCATCATGGCGGGCATCTACGCGCTCGGCATACTGTGCTCCTTCGTCTACACCCGTCTCATGGCTGTCGTCACGCAGGGCTTTCTGAAACACGTCCGCGAGGACATGTTCGACAAGATGCAGTCCTTGCCCGTCAAATATTTCGACACCCACACCCACGGCGACATCATGAGCTACTACACCAACGACGTCGACGCGCTGCGACAGCTCATCTCTCAGAGTGTGCCGCAGGGGTTGTTCTCGTTGGTCAGCATTCTCACCCTGCTCGTGACCATGCTCATCTCCAGCATCTATCTCACGCTGGTGGTGCTCGCGGGCGTCGCGGTCATGGTGCTCGTCACCAAGTTCGTCGGCACCAAGAGCGCGAAATACTTCGTGCGTCAGCAGAACTCCATGGGCAAGACGGAAGGTTTTGTCGAGGAGATGATCAACGGGCAGAAGGTCATCAAGGTGTTCTGTCACGAGGAGGCTTCCAAGCAGGACTTCGAAGAGGTCAACGGCGAGCTCTACCGCGACGCGGACAAAGCCAACGGCTACGGCAACATCCTGATGCCCGCCATCATGAACCTCGGACACGTCGTCTTCGTCGCGGTCGCCATCGTGGGCGGCGCGCTCGTCCTTGGGGGAGTGCACAACCTCACCCTCACCGGGCTGGAGGCGGCGGTCATCTCCATGGGCTCCATCGTCGCCTTCCTCAACATGAGCAGACAGTTCACCCTCAACATCGGGCAGGTCTCCATGCAGATAAACGCCGTGGTCATGGCGATCGCGGGCGCGGGGCGTATCTTCGAGTTCCTCGACAACGAGCCCGAGGTGGACGACGGCTATGTCGAGCTCGTCAACGCGAGGATAGACAACGACGGCAACATCACCGAGGCGGAACAGCGCACGGGCAGATGGGCTTGGCGTCATCCCCACCAGGCGGACGGCACCGTCACTTACACCGAGTTGAAGGGCGACATCACCCTCCTCGACGTGGACTTCGGCTATGTGCCGGAAAAGCTCGTCCTGCACGACGTCTCCATCCACGCCAACCCGGGGCAGAAGATCGCCTTCGTCGGCGCGACGGGCGCCGGCAAGACCACCATCACCAACCTCATCAACCGCTTCTATGACATAGAGGACGGCAAGATCCGCTACGACAACATCAACATCAACAAGATCAAGAAAGCGGACCTCCGCCGCTCCCTCGGCATGGTGCTGCAAGACACCAACCTCTTCACCGGCACCATCATGGACAACATCCGCTACGGCAAGCTGGACGCCACGGACGAGGAATGCGTCGAGGCGGCAAGGCTCGCGGGCGCGCACGACTTCATCATGCGCCTCCCCGAGGGCTACGACACCATGCTCACGGGCGACGGCTCCAACCTCTCCCAAGGGCAGAAACAGCTCCTCTCCATCGCGCGTGTCGCCGTTGCGGACCCGCCCGTCCTCATCCTCGACGAGGCGACCTCCTCCATCGACACCCGCACCGAGTACCTCGTCCAGAAAGGCATGGACGCCCTCATGGAAGGCAGGACGGTCTTCGTCATCGCCCACCGCCTCTCCACCATCCAGAACTCCGACGCCATCATGGTCCTCGACCACGGCCGCATCATCGAGCGCGGCACTCACGAGGAACTCATCGCGAAGAGGGGGCAGTATTATCAGCTCTACACCGGCGCCTTCGAGCTGGAGTGACGGCGCTATTTCGCGAATTGCTTTGTCAGAGCCACTGTCATGGTGCTCACGTACGTCCGTGTACGCTCCGCTCCCTGACAGTGGCTCTTTCGCGCACTTCATCGAAATAGCGCCGTCACTCGTTCGGAACGCGCTTGAGCACGATGTCTCTCTTTCGGAGACGGAACTACGCGCCGCTCAGCCAAACTTGCACAGCGGGCGCTTGCGCCTGCTCTTGCAAGTCGCGGCGCGCTATCTGAGTGCCGAGCAACGCCGCAAACTCAAATAGACACGGGCTTTAAGTTGCGAGCGCCGAATTCCTCCGCCCGTGCCGGGTTCTCAGTGAGTGCTGTTCGCCGCTTGATTATGTAAGTGCGAGACCCAAACTTTTTTCAAGAGGCGGGAAGTTAGTTCCGCATTTTAGGAGGACTGCACTCTAATCGGACACGGGGGAGGAAAACCCGAAGGGAAGGAGGGGGAAATCAAGATAACCCTCGGACGAAAAGTTTGAGAGAGCGTCTTTGAATATGACGGTTCTCTTTCGGAGACGGAATCACGTGCCGCTCAGCCAAACTTGCACAGCGGGCGCGTGCGCTCGCTCTTGCAAGTCGCGGCGCGTTCCGCGACCTCGCAAGCTAGACGGAAAATTAAGCAGACACGGGCTCGGTGCGCGTCGAGTCGCCCTCCTCGCCCCGCGAGGGGATCTCGACAAGTACCGGCATCCGCTTGGTTATGTTGGTGCGATTACTAAAATCTTGGTAAAGTTCAAAAGTAAGTCCCGCATTTTGGGAGACGGCAAGCCTATTCCGAGTGGGGGAGGAGTCCCGGAGGGGAGGAGGGGGTCTCTTACTCCCGTGTCAGAGGACGGCAGCTTGTTTATTCTCCGAGCACGCCGAACACTCCGAGCGAGTACCCGCGAGACGAACAGCTTGATGGAGCGTCTTTGAACACGACGACTACTTCGAGCAAGTGTTGCATGAGCTCGCGTATAACTCCGAAACAAATGGGGACGGATCTTAACCCCACCGAAAATGCTTTCGGCGGGGACCCCGAAAAAATGTTCAATGGCGAGCGAATTTGCCCGGCATTGAACATTTGCGCGCCCATACCCCATCAAAGATGGGTCTCCCGCTTTACCCCGTCCCCATTTGTTTCAATACGTTCCGGTTTCAAATTGGGAAAGCGAGACTCCTCCGAGACGAACACCCTATTCAAAGCGTCCCTGACCTCGCCGCAACCTTTGAGCGAGCGTCTCCGGGCACGATGTCTTTATACACACAAACCGCACGGTTATCGTGCGGTTTTTGTGGGTTAAAGTCTTTGTTGTTGGTTTTCCGGGTGTTTTCTTAGGGGCTCGTCACAGGCGGCATTTGATGCCGGAGAGGGCTTCTTCGCGGGAGATCTCGCCTGCGTTGCAGCGCATCATCAGTTTGACGTCGGAGTCTTTCAGGCGGTATAAGTGCAGGATGAGGAATGCGATGAAGTTGCCGATGGCGGGGACGAGGATGCAGGCGATCCAGAGGGCGTTGACGGCGGAGTCCGGCTGGGCGACTCCCTGTGCCGCGAGGTCCGCAAAGCTGCTGGCTTCGATATTTATCCAACCGGCGAGACCGATGATGGCGAGACCGAGGGAGCCCGCGATGGCGCTGGTCGCTTTGGCCATCAGGGTCTGCAACGAGAAGGTGATGCCTTTCGCGTCAATGCCCGTCTTGAACCTGCCGTATTCCGCGCAGTCCGGGGTGAACATGAAGAGCAGGACGCTGGTCACGCCGCCCGAGATGGATGTGAGGACGGAAAGTCCCATATACGCGCCTGCGTTTCCTCTTGCAAAGAAGAAGATGAGCAGATTGAATGCGACATTGCACAACATGCAGATCTTGTAGAGGGTGATCTTGTTGATCTTTTTCAGAAGGTATGGCACGCCGAAGGACGCGACGGCGAAGGGGACGGTGGTGATGAAGCCCGTGTAGAGCACCACCAGCTCGTCGTTGAAGATGTAGTAGGACATGAACAGCTGCAAGGAGCCGAGCACGCTGCATCCCGATGAGAAGAGGAAGGCGAAGTAGTAGATGAGCAGATATTTGTTGGAGAACAGATATTTGAACATCCTGCGTATCGTGAAGCTTTCCTCGGGAGGGGGAATGGTGGAACGCTCCTTGCCTTTGAAGCAGAAGGGGAGCATGATGACGAGCGCGATCAGCGAGCCGATGATGGCGACGTAGAAGTAGGATATGCCCACTGCCTGGCTCACGAGCACCATCGCCAGCAGGCTCGCGATACCGCTGCCCGCCGTGCCGCAGATGCTCTTGACGGAGAGCATCTTTTCGCGCTCGCCGAAGTTGTCTGTGAGCACGGTGACGCAGCCGTGTATGGGCGCGTCGCAGAGGGTGTAGACGCAGTCGTGGATGAGATAGGCGACGGCGAGCCATGCGAGTTTGCCCGCCTCCGATAAGCCCGCCGGAATGGCAAAGAGAAGGATGACGGAGAGCGGGATCGCCACTACGGACATTCTGAGCCATGGCATGAACTTGTTGCCGCTCTTGAACTTGATCTTGTCAAAGAGAGCGCCGAATATGGCGTCGTTGAAGGCGTCCCAGATCTTGACCGCCAGCATGACGAGGGCGACTTTTTCGGGGTCCATCCCCTGCATGACCGCAAAGGTGGACAGGAAGGACGCCACAAGGGTGTAGATGAGGTTCTGACCCGCAAAGTAGGTGTAATAGCTGATCTTTTCCCCGCCGGGCACCATGTCGCCCTTCTGCCCGAGCCCCAGCACGGACTTTACAAAACCGAGAACGGCGTTGCCTCTCCTGTACGCCGTGCCGCCTACGGGTATGCCGTCCGCAGTTACGACATAACTTTCCGGGCCGCTTGCCTCAATGCATTCCTCCGCGGCGTCGCCTTCGACGACGGAGGGCTGCACCTGCACGGCATCGTTTTCGGCAGCGGAAGAGATTTTCTGAAAATCGTTTTCGCTCATCGCTTTTCCTCCCGTTGCGGGAGAGGGCGGAAAACTCCGCAAAAATCTCCCTAACGGAAAAATTATAATACACTTGCCGCCGTTGCACAAGGATAACTTTCTTTGCCGCCGCTTTCTGAATTTATCCGCACGGGACGCGCGCCGCCGTCCGAGACGCGCCTCGCAACATAATTTTAACGCGCGCGGCGCCCGCAGGCGCCCGCGGGCGCGCACTGCCCGCGCGTGCATAAAAGCCGTGATTTTGCATAAAAATATGCATAAAATGTGCAAGTTTTAGCATAATCTTGCATTTTTACAAATTATATGCACAAAACGCGAAATAATATGCAAAATTGTTTGACTTTTATTCGGCGCGGCAATATAATCGTGTCAAATACGCTGAACGGCAGGTAACTTATGGACAAGAGCAAGATAAAGAAAGTTGTGTTGGCATACTCCGGCGGTCTGGACACTTCCATCATCATCCCCTGGCTCAAGGAGAACTACAACAACTGCGAGGTCATCGCGGTCTCCGGCAACGTGGGGCAGGCGGACGAGCTCGAGGGGCTTGAGGAGAAGGCGCTGAAAACGGGCGCTTCCAAGCTCTACATCGAGGACCTCACCGACGAATTCGTGAACGAATACATCATCCCCACCGTCAAGGCGGGAGCGAAGTATGAAGAGTATATGCTGGGCACCTCTTTCGCGCGCCCCATCATCGCCAAGCGCATAGTGGAGATCGCAAAAGCGGAGCACGCGGACGCCATCTGCCACGGCTGCACGGGCAAGGGCAACGACCAGGTGCGTTTCGAGCTTGCCATCAAGGCGTTCGCGCCCGATATGCCCGTCATCGCCCCGTGGAGGGAGTGGAACATCAAGTCCCGTGAGGAGGAGATCGATTACGCCGAGGCGCACGGCGTCCCCCTCAAGATCAACCGTGAGACCAACTATTCCAAGGACAAGAACCTTTGGCACCTCTCTCACGAGGGGCTGGACCTCGAGGACGCGGGCAACGAGCCCCTTTACGACAAAGAGGGCTTCCTTGAAATGGGCGTCTCTCCCATGAAGGCTCCCGACGCTCCCACCTATGTCACCCTGGACTTTGAAAAGGGCGTCCCCGTCGCGCTCGACGGCAAGAAGATGAGCGCCAAGGACATCATCCTTGCCCTCAACAAGGTGGGCGGCGAGAACGGCATCGGGCTGCTCGACATCGTGGAGAACAGGCTGGTGGGCATCAAGTGCCGCGGCGTCTATGAGACTCCCGGCGGCGCCATCCTTTATTTCGCGCACGAATATCTCGAGACGCTGTGCCTTGACAAATACACCGCGCACAAGAAGCAGGAGCTTGCCATCACGTTTGCGGAGCTGGTGTACAACGGGCAGTGGTACACCCCCCTGCGCGAGGCGCTCTCCGCGTTCGTCGACAAGACGCAGGAGAGGGTGACGGGCAAGGTGAAGATCAAGCTCTACAAGGGCAACATGATCAAGGCGGGCGCCTGGAGCGACTACTCCCTTTACAGCGAGGAGATCGCCACCTTCGGCGAGGACCACGTCTACAACCAGGCGGACGCGACGGGCTTCATCAATCTGTTCGGGCTGCCCATCAAGGTGCAGGCTGAGGTGGACGCGGCTGTCGCGAGCAAACAAAAGAAGTGACCGTGACGCGCCCCGCCGAGGGCGCGTTTTGCCCGAAAAGGCAGTTTATCTTTCCGAAAGCCGGCGTAAAGCCGGTTTTGGAATTAAACGGAGGCAATTATGGCTAAGATGTGGGCGGGCAGGACGACTGCCGAGACCGCGAAAGCCGCGGACGATTTCAACTCTTCCGTCGCCGTGGACGGCAGGATGTACCGCGAGGACATCGAGGGGTCTCTTGCGCATGCGGAGATGCTCGCGGGCTGCGGCATCATCACCTATGCCGAGTTCGGCGAGATCGCGGAAGGGCTCAAAGGCATACTTGCGGACATCGAGTCCGGCGCTCTTGCGATCGACCCCGAGGCGGAGGACATCCACATGTTCGTGGAGGCGGAGCTCACCGCCCGCATCGGCGAGGCGGGCAAGAAGCTGCACACCGCCCGCAGCCGCAACGATCAGGTCGCGGTGGACATGAGGCTCTATCTCCGTCGGGAGAGCGAGGAAGTCGTCGGGCTCATCAAGGGGCTCATCCGCGCCGTCGTCGGGCAGGCGAAGGCGACCAAGGACTTGATCGTCCCCGGCTACACCCATCTGCAAAGGGCGCAGCCCATCGTCTTCGCGCACCATCTCCTCGCCTATGCCATGATGTTCGTCCGCGACGCGGGCAGGATAGGCGACGCGGTGCGCCGCATGAACGTGAGTCCTCTGGGCTCCTGTGCGCTCGCGGGCACGACCTACCCCACGGACAGGACTTTCACCGCAAAGAAGCTCGGCTTTGACGGCATCTCCCTCAACAGCATCGACGGGGTGTCGGACAGGGATTTCTGCGTGGAGCTCATCTCCGCGTTCTCTCTTGTCATGACCCACCTTTCCCGTTTTGCGGAAGAGGTGGTGCTGTGGACATCCTCGGAGTTCGGTTTCGTGGAGCTCAGCGACGCTTACACCACGGGCTCCAGCATCATGCCGCAGAAGAAAAACTCGGACATGGCGGAGCTCGTCCGCGGTAAGACGGGGAGGGTGTACGGCGACCTCATGGCGATGCTCACCGTCCTCAAAGGGCTGCCCCTCGCCTACAACAAGGATATGCAGGAGGACAAGGAGCTCACCTTCGACGCGCTGGACACCGTCAAAGCCTGCCTCGGCATCTTCGCGCCCATGATCGCGACCATGAAGCCGAACAGGGCGGCGATGTACCGCGCGGCGGGCAAGGGCTTCATCAACGCCACCGACCTTGCGGATTATCTCGTCGGCAAAAGGATGCCTTTCCGCACCGCGTACAAGACGGTGGGAGAGGTCGTCGCGCTGGCGATCAAAAAGGATAAGACGCTCGAGGAGCTCACCCTCGAGGAGTACAAAGGGGTCTCCGACCTCTTCGACGACGGGCTGTATGACGCCATCTCCCTCGCTGCCTGCGTGCGCAGGCGCACCTCGGAGGGCGGTACGGGCGCCGCGTCTGTAGAGAAACAGATCAGGTTTGCGGAGGAGTTTGCGGGATGACGCGCGTTTTCGTGGACGGCAGGGAAGGCACTACGGGGCTGCGCATCTCGGAGAGGCTGAGCGGACGCGGCGATGTCGAGCTCATCGTGCTCCCCGAGGAGAAGAGGAAGGACCCCGCAGCAAGAAAGGAAGCCATCTTTTCCTCGGACATCACGTTCCTGTGTCTTCCGGACGACGCGGCGAGGGAGTCCGCCGCGCTTGCGGAAGGCTCCGACACCGTCATCATCGACGCATCCACCGCGCATCGCACCTTGCCGGGCTGGGAGTACGGTTTCCCGGAGCTCGGCGGCGGAAGGGCGGAACGCATCGCGGCGTCCAAACGCATCGCCGTCCCCGGGTGTCACGCATCGGGGTTCATCGCGCTCGTGCTGCCTCTCGTCGAGCGGAGACTGCTCGCAAAAGACGCGCACCTCAGCTGCTTCTCCCTCACCGGGTACAGCGGCGGCGGCAAGAAGATGATCGCGGACTATGCGGCAAGGAAGGGCGAACTTTCCGCCCCCAGACAATACGGCATCGCGCAGCAGCACAAGCACCTGAAAGAGATGAAGGCAGTCGCAGGGCTGGACTTCGCCCCCGTGTTCTGTCCCGTCGTCGGGGATTTTTACTCCGGCATGGAAGTCACCGTCCCCCTCTTCGAGAGCGACGTGAATGGCACGGCGGCGGACATCGCGGAGGTCTACCGCGGGCTGTATGGCGGGGACATCGTCTTCTTCAAGGAGAACTGCGACGAGAGCGGTTTCCTCTCCGCGGGCGCGTATGAGGGCAAGGACAGCATGGAGGTCTCCCTGCACGGCGGGGAGGGCAGATATATCCTCGTCGCCCGCTACGACAACCTGGGCAAGGGCGCGTCGGGCGCTGCGGTGGAGTGCATGAACCTCGCGCTCGGTCTTCCCCCGGGGACGGGTCTCGTGCTGTGAGCGGGCGCGACAAAGGGAGCATCGTGCAACACCGCACGGCGGCAAGAGAACGAAAACACATCCGAAACTCAACGGAAAGAAAAAAAGAAATGAAAGAGAATGATATAAAGAGTGTGAACGGCGGCGTATGCGCCGCCAAAGGATATCTCGCCGCAGGCGTCTATTGCGGCATCAGGCGCAACCGCACCAAGAAGGACCTTGCTTTGGTGTACAGCGAGACCCCCGCGACGGCAGCCGCGGTCTACACCCGCAACCGCGTCAAGGGCGCGCCCCTTGCGGTGACGAAGGCGCATGTGGACGCGGGCAAGATCAGCGCGATCATCTGCAACAGCGGCATCGCCAACACCTGCTGCGCGGGTGGGAAGGAGCTTGCGGAGGAGACCTGCGCCATCGTGGGCGAGACCCTCGGCATCCCCGCCGAGAGCGTTGCGGTGGCGTCCACCGGGGTCATCGGTCAGCCCCTCGACCTTGCGCCCTTCCGTTACGGCGTGCCGGAGCTCAAAGCCGCGCTCTCCCGCGACGGCAGCGACGCGGCGCTCGCAATCATGACCACGGACACGATAAGCAAGCAGGTTGCGGTGGAGTTCACCCTGGGCGGCAAGGTGTGCAGACTGGGCGGCATGGCGAAGGGCTCGGGCATGATCCACCCAGACATGGCGACAATGCTCGTCTTCCTCACCACGGACGCGGCGGTGTCCAAAGAGATGTTGCAGCGCGCGCTTTCGGGGGATGTCGCGGACACCTTCAACATGATGAGCGTGGACGGCGACACCTCCACCAACGACATGGTGTTGCTGCTCGCAAACGGCATGGCGGGCAATGAGGAGATAACCTGCGAAAATGACGATTTCCGCACTTTTATGCGCGCTTTAAACACGGTAAACATCGCGTTGTGCAGAATGCTCGCGGGTGACGGCGAGGGCGCGACCAAGCTCCTCGACTGCGTGGTGACGGGTGCGGACACCCTCTCGGACGCCAAGAAGGCGGCGAAGGCGATCGTCTGTTCCTCCCTTGTCAAGGCGGCGATGTTCGGCGCCGACGCCAACTGGGGCAGGGTGCTCTGCGCGATGGGCTACGGCGGTGCGGCTTTCGACCCCGAGAGCGTGGACGTCGTCTTCCGTTCCGCGGCGGGAGAGGTGGAAGTGTGCCGGGGCGGCTCGGGCACGGACTTCTCCGAAGAGAAGGCAAAGGAAGTGCTCTCCGCCAACGAGATATTCATCCTCGTCAGGATGGGCAAAGGGGAATTCTCCGCAGAAGCGTGGGGGTGCGACCTCACTTACGATTACGTCCGCATCAACGGCGATTACAGGACTTAGGAGGCATTATGCGCATAGACAACAAGCAGAGGGCGGAAGTGCTCATCGAGGCGCTCCCTCACATCCAAAAGTACAGCGGCAAGATCCTGCTCGTCAAATACGGCGGCAGCGCCATGCGCGACGAGGCGTTGAAGCGCGCCGTCATGGGCGACCTCGTCCTTCTCTCCCTCATCGGGGTGAAGGTGGTGCTGGTGCACGGCGGCGGTCCGGAGATCACGGAGATGCTCGGCAAGCTCGGGAAAAAGACGGAGTTTGTGGACGGACTGCGCGTCACGGACGCGGAGACCGCGGATGTCGTGCAGATGGTGCTCGCGGGCAAGGTCAACAAGAGCCTCGTCAATCTCATCCAGTCTCTCGGAGGCAGCGCCATCGGACTCAGCGGCGCGGACGGCGGTCTCATCGCGGCGAAGAAGCTCGACCCCCGTCTCGGCTTTGTCGGCGAGATAGAGTCCCTCAACGTCAAGCCCGTCCTCGACATGCTGGAGATGGGATACATTCCCGTAATCTCCACCGTGGGATGCGACGCGGAAGGCAACGTCTACAACATCAATGCGGACACCGCCGCCGCCAAGATCGCGGGGATGCTCAAAGCGGAGAGTTTCATCAACATGACGGACACCGCGGGGCTGCTCGAAGACGAGAATGATGAGAATACTCTCATCGGCAAGATCTTCGTCAGCGAGGCGCAGCGCATGATCAATCAGGGGCAGCTCTCGGGCGGGATGATCCCCAAGGTGAGCTGCTGCATAGAGGCGATCCGCCGCGGAGTGAAAAAGGTGTTCATCATCGACGGCAGGGTGCCGCACTCCATCCTCATCGAGACACTCACGGACGAGGGCATGGGCACGATGTTCGTGTCGGGTGAAAACATATGACCTTCGAGGAAAAGGACAAGCGGTATATCGCGTCCACTTACGCCCGCTTTCCCGTGCGGCTCGTGCGGGGAGAGGGCAGGACGGTCTATGACGCGGAGGGGAAAGGATATCTCGACCTTGCCTCCGGCATAGGCGTCAACATCTTCGGCTACGGCGACGAAGAGTGGACTGCGGCGGTCACCGCGCAGCTGCAAAAGCTCCAGCACGCGTCCAATCTCTATTACACCGAGCCCTGCGTCTCGCTCGCCGAGGCGCTGTGCGAAAGGTCGGGCATGGAGAAGGTCTTCTTCTGCAACTCGGGCGCGGAAGCCAACGAGTGCGCCATCAAAGCCGCCCGCAAATGGGGAGAGGAACACAAGAGCCCGGAGCATTTCAACATCGTCACGCTGAAGGGCGGGTTCCACGGCAGGACGCTCGCCGCGCTCGCGGCGACGGGACAGGAGGAGTATCACAAGGATTTCCTCCCCCTCACCCCCGGCTTTCTCACCGTTGCGCCCGAGGACGCGGAAGAGCTGGAGCGCGTTGTCACGGAGCACAAGTGCGCCGCGGTCATGCTCGAGACGGTGCAAGGCGAGGGCGGCGTCATCCCGCTTTCGGAGGAGTATCTCCGCGCGGCGGCGGACATCGCCAAGCGGCACGACATCCTTCTCGTCATCGATGAGGTGCAGACGGGCATGGGCAGGACGGGCGCGTTCTATTCCTACATGCGCTTCGGCTTGCAGCCCGACATCGTGACTTCCGCAAAGGGTCTCGGCGGCGGTCTGCCCATCGGCGCGGTGCTCTTCGGCGGGAGGACGGCGGACGTCCTCACCCCGGGCACCCACGGCTCCACCTTCGGCGGCAACCCCGTCGTCACCGCGGGCGCGCTTGATATCGTTGGAAGGCTCACCCCGGAGTTCCTTGCCGAGGTCTCCCGCAAAGGGGAGAGGCTCATCTCCGCGCTCACGGGCGCAAAGGGAATAAGATCAGTCACCGGGCGCGGGCTCATGCTCGGCGTTCTCACAGAGAAGCCCGCGGGCGAAGTCATCGCAGCGCTCCGAGACGAGGGCGTTCTGGTCATCAAAGCCAAAGACAAGGTGCGGCTGCTCCCGCCTCTCAACATCACGGACGACGAGATAGACTTTGCCGTCCGCGCAATAAAAAAGGTGTGTGCACAATGAAAAATCTTCTGAAGCTCATGGACCTCTCCGAAAAGGAGATCGTCGAGATCCTCAACACCGCCGATCAGCTCAAGTTCGAGAAGAAGAACGGCATCCCTCACCGCCTGCTCGAGGGCAAGGTGCTCGGGCTCATCTTCGCAAAGTCTTCCACCCGCACCCGCGTCTCCTTCGAGGTGGGCATGTTCGACCTCGGCGGCACATCCCTCTTCCTCTCCTCCCGCGACTTGCAGATCGGCAGGGGAGAGATCGTCCAGGACACCGCCCGCGTGCTCTCGCGCTACCTCGACGGCATCATGATCCGCACCTTCGATCAGCGGGAAGTGGAAGCCCTCGCCGAGTTCGGCACCATCCCCATCATCAACGGGCTCACGGACTATTGCCACCCCTGCCAGGTGCTCGCCGACCTCATGACCATCCGTGAGTATAAGGGCAACATCAAAGGGCGCAAACTTTGCTACATCGGCGACGGCAACAATATGACCAACTCCCTCATCGTGGGCGGCATCAAGCTCGGCATGGAAGTCTCCGTTGCCTGCCCCGCAGGTTACGAGCCCGATGCCGATATAATGAAATGGGCGTACGAGAGCGGCAGGTTCTCCTGCTCACCCGACGTCCTCGAAATGGCGAAAAACTCCGACGTCCTCTACACCGACGTCTGGGCGTCCATGGGACAGGAAGGCGAGGCGGAAGAACGCAAAAAGGTGTTTAAGTCTTACCAGATCAACGATAAAGTGCTTTCTGTGTCGAAACCCGATGCGATGGTGTTGCATTGTCTCCCCGCTCACCGCGAGGAGGAGATCACCGCAAAAGTGTTCGAGGAGCATTCCCGCGAGATCTTCGACGAGGCGGAAAACCGCCTCCACGCCCAAAAAGCCGTCCTCGTGAAATGCTTGCTCTAAGCAGGGCTGCCATTGCACCCCGGCGGGAGTGTGCAAGGGGCGCCGCCCCTTGACCCCGCGAGGGGCATGATGCCCCTCGACCCCTTACTTTTGTATCATATTCCGCACAAGCGCGCGGCCAAAGCCGCGCGCTACTGCGCACTTTATATAAAGCATGAGCGGGCGTCTCCGAGCACGACGGCTCTCATTCGAAGACGGAATTACGCGCCGCTCAGCCTCGTCGCAATCCGCGCGTGTCCGTCGCCGTACGCCGCATTGCGGCGGTCGGCTCGCCTGTCGCGCGGTTGCTCCTCTTCGCGTCGTGAAAATGCAGAGACGTTCGCTTCGCTCCTCGTTCCTCTGGAACTATCGCGAAGCTCTCTCATTTTCACTCCGCGTGAATACAAGCGGACAAGAGCGCCGCACCGAAGGTATAGCGATTGTTACGCGAAGCGTCAATCGCGTCATTCCTCCGCCCGTGCCGGGTTTTCAGTGAGTACTGTTCGCCGCTTGATTATGTTAGTGCGAGACCCAAACTTTTTTCAAAAGACGGAAAGTAAGTTCCGCATTTTAGGAGGAGTGAAGCCCTTTCGGACACGGGGGAGGAAAGCCCGAAGGGAAAGAGGGGGAATTCTAACTCACCCCCGAGACGAACAGCTTGATAGAGCGTGCTTGAATACGACGAACAGTCGTTCGGGCAGGCGAGAGCGTGATGCCCTCGCATTATTCTTCTCTGAGGCAAGTGACGGGGTCTTTTTTGGAGGCGATGCGGGAGGGGATGAACCCTGCGAGCACGGCGAGGATGACGCTGATGCAGATCATCATCACGACGTGCCACCATTCGATCTTGAGCAGTCCGCCGACGTGCAGGTAGTTCTGCATGATGAGGTTGATGGGCATGAATAGCACGGCGGCGATGAGGACGCCCATGACGCCTGCGGCGAAGCCTATCATCGCGGACTCCGAGATGAACACGCGGGAGATATCCTTTTTGCGGGCGCCTATGGAGCGCAGCACGCCGATCTCTTTCTTGCGTTCGATGACAGAGGTATAGATGATGATGGCGATCATGATGGATGACACGACGAGGGAGATGGCGGCGAAGCCGACGAGCACGCCCGTCACGGTGCTCGTGAGGCTGTCCACATAGCTCATCATGGTGCCGAGGTCGTCGGTGTACTTGACGGAGTTGCCCGTCTCGGAGTTATATCCGGAGATGAAGGCTTCGATGGCTTTTTTGTCATCCAATGAGTTGGCGTAGATGTTGATGGAGACGGGGTTTTCGGTGTCTGCGACGCCGAGTTCGGTGAGCTTGTTCGCATATTCTTCCGCGGTGAGCTCGCTGCCGTCTCCGAGGACATCGTAGTAGCGCGTCTCGCCCCTGACCTCGTGCGCGGTGGCGGCGAGGGCTCGGACGGGGTCGCTCGCCTGCGCCCTTTCGGAGAGATATTCCGTGAGCGCGTGGGTGTAGCCGATGGTGCCGTTGATGGAGGTCACCGTCGTGCCTTCGCGGGGACGGATGACGCCCACCACCTTGACCGCGACGGAATTCGCTTCCACGAATTCGACCTTACGCTGCTCGTTGCGGCCAGTGACCTCGCTCCAATTCCCGTCCTCGTCCTGAGACCAATAGTCCGAAGATGTGGCCACGCGGTACTCGATGCCGAGCAGATCCTCCGCCGTATAGGAGATGCCGGAGGTGAAATCGTCGCCGTTCATGATGGCGTCAAAGAGTTCGGAGGGGTCTTTCAACCCGAGCGCGAAGAGGGTGTAGTCGTCCAGGGAGTTGTCCTCGTTGAGGACGATCACCACTTCGTCGTAATTTTGGGGCCAGCGCGAACCCTCGCCCACCAGCTCATATTGACTTTCGAGCAGGGCGGTGTTCTCCAGCATCTCGTCCCACACCGAGAGCATCTCGCCGAACTGCATGATCATGTCCATATGATCGCCGAGCAGCCACTCGAGCCCGGAGAGCGCGTTCTCGATGCCTTCCGTAAAAGGCTGGATCTTGAGATATTGTTCCTCGTCGCCGAGGATGTTGCTGTACACGTCGAACTCCACGCCGTAGTCGTATTTGACATAGCCGATGTCCTCGTCGAAGTTCTCCTCGATGTAAGTCTTCAGCGCGGCGAGGTCGTTGGTGTCGTTGAGCACGGCGGAGAGATGGTCGGTGAGCTTGCCTATGATCTGGTTTATATACACGTCGCTGTTGTCCGGCCAGTCCTCGCGGTCGACGCTGTCGGACATCAGGATGTCGATGACGGCGTTGAGGTCGGCGTTGGTGCGGTTCACCGTGATGGGATATTGCGAGAGCACGTCCTCTTCCATTGAGAGGATGTACGCCTGCGCGCCGCCCGAGAGCGCGAGCACCAGCACGATGCCGATGATCCCTATGCTCCCCGCCAGCGCGGTCAGTGTTGTCCGCCCCTTCTTGCTCACCAGGTTGGTGAAACTGAGCGACGCCGCAGTCCCGAAGGACATTGCCGTCCTGCCGCCCGCGGCGCGAGTCGCGCGCTTGTGCGGTTTTTTGCGCTTATGACATTTTATATCACCGTTTTGTGATGATGAACCCGCCGTTCCGCAAGTTTGGCAGGGGAGCGCGTCGGGTGCGATCTCGTTCTCCGCATAGAGTTCGCAAGGCGCTCCGGCATCTTCCGAGGCGGGGACGGGGGAGGAGTCGCTTGTCACGACGCCGTCGCGCAGGTCTATGATGCGGGTGGCGTATTCCTTTGCTAGTGCGTCGTTGTGCGTGACCATGATGACCAGTTTGTCCTGCGCGATCTCGCGCAAGAGCTCCATCACCTGCACCCCGGACTCGCTGTCCAGCGCGCCCGTGGGTTCGTCCGCAAGGATGATGTCAGGGTCGTTGACCACCGCCCGCGCGATCGCCACGCGCTGCATCTGCCCGCCGGAAAGTTGCGAGGGCTTCTTTGAGGCGTGCTCCTTCAGTCCCACCCGCTCGAGAGCGGCGAGCGCCTTCTCCTTCCTCTCGTCGGAGGGCAGCCCCGCAAGGGTCAGGCTCATCTCCACGTTGCGCTGCACCGAAAGGTGCGGGATGAGGTTGTAGCTTTGGAAGACAAAGCCGATCCTCTTGTTGCGGTAGGCGTCCCAGTCTCCGTCCGTGTAGTCCTTCGTGCTCACGCCGTCCACGAGGATGTCTCCGTCCGTGTAGCGGTCCAGCCCGCCGATGAGGTTGAGCAACGTGGTCTTGCCGCATCCCGACGGACCGAGTATGGCGACAAATTCGCTCTCGCGGAAGCTCAGCGACACCCCCTTCAGGACATGCACCGCGTTGTCTTTTGTGACGTAATCTTTCTTTATATCTTTCAGTTCCAGCATATTCCACCTTTGCGCTCCGCATCGCGGGCGCTCAACGCAATTCGACAGCCGCGCGGTTAAATGTTTCTTAAAAACACATCCGACAATTAAGCGACAAATGTAGGATTGAACGACATTAATATGCCTTACTGCGGGCTTATCGACACCATCATGCCGCCCCGCCCCTCCTCCCGCAAGCAACCCGCGGTTTCCCGCCGCCAACCCGCCGTTGCGCATTCCCGCGCCGAACTTCCGAAAACCTTCTCGCCGAAGACCCGCAAAATGCTTGCGTTATTTTCTTCGGGGTGATATAATGCGATGGCTGTGGGGGCGTGGCTCAGTTGGTAGAGCGATGCGTTCGCAACGCATAGGTCAGGGGTTCGAGTCCCCTCGTCTCCACCACAAAAAGCACTTGCAATGCAAGTGCTTTTCTCTTTTGAGCGAGGGGCCTCTCACCCTTGGCTGACGCGAGTTGCTCGGTGACATCTTTTCTCCACACACATCTCTCGTTGATCAACGGCACCGCGACAATAGTCCCGCACCGCTTGCGTTTCACATCGCATCCTCGCTATTCCGTCGCTTCGCTCCTTACGAGTCCCCTCGTCTCCACCACCATAAGCAAACGGCATCGCGGAAGCGGTGCCGTTTGTTTATGGCGGCGAAGCCGTCAAGGGAACGAACTTGCGCGCAACATTATGTCAAACAGCGTGCGCCTCTGCTTTCCCATTTTAGCAACCAAAGAGTGCTATTGTACGTGCGCGCAGGTTCGGCGGCGGCGCAGCCGACGCTTTCGCCCTTCCCCGCCGCCCGCAGTGTGTCAGACATCCCGCACAAACGCGCCGCATCTTCATCGTCTTACCCTTATGGCGAAGTTCCCCTCGTCTTCACCCGAGGGGCTTCTCACCCTTGGCTGACGTGAGTTGCTCGGTGACGTCTCTTCTCCACACACATCTCTCGTTGATCAACGGCATCGCGAAAGCGGTGCCGTTTGTTTATGGTGGCAGGGGATATATTCCATGCCGGGGGCGGCGCATATTATTGCGGTGCGGCATTGCAAAGAGCGGGGAAGTGGTGTATCATATATTGAGAATGTGGCGCGCGCGGGCGCGGGGATCCCGCGGTAGGATGCACCGATGACTTTTGCCGAACGGCTCAAAGAACTGCGAAAGAGAAAGGGGTTGACGCAGACGCAGCTTGCGGATGCGTTGGGCGTCCATTTGCAGACGGTGTCCAAGTGGGAGCGCGGGGTGACGGAGCCTGACATCTCTCTCATCGGGGAGACGGCGGCGGCGCTCGGCGCCACGGTGGAGGAGCTCGCGGGGGCGCCCGTCCCGGCGGAGACCTTCACGGGCACTTTCTCGGCGGTCGGGATGGGCAGGTGCATAGCGGCTCTCCGCAAGGCGAAAGGGGAGAGCCAGGAGGCGCTCGCGGGCGTGTTCGGAGCGTCGGGGGACACGGTGTCCAAGTGGGAGCGCGGCGTCGCGTGCCCGGGGATAGACACCCTTGCCGCGCTTGCGGAGCACTTCGAGGTGCCCGTCTCCCGCATCTATTTCGGCATCGAGCCGGAGGAGCGTGTCATCGCGCTCCCGCAGGCGAAAAAGCGCAGGCGCCGTTCCTTCACGTTCATCGCGGCGTGCGCGCTGCTGTGCGTGACGGCGATCCTGCTCGCGGTGTTGCTCCCGCCCGCGCTTTCCGCGGACAAGACGGTCTTTGCGGTGACGGCGGACGGCGTCGTCTACGACGTCGGAGAAGGCGAGTGGTTCTCGCCCGCGGAGCCTTCCCGCAACGGCTACGAATTTCTCGGCTGGACGGACGAAAACGGAGTTTATCAGCCAATTCCGCTGCAAATAACCTCGGATATTGAGATTTTTCCCACATACAGACCCAAGGAATATGCCATAGACCTTTGGCTCAACGGCGGGCGCGTCTCGGGAGACGTGCCGCAGTCTTTCACCGTTGAGAGCGGCTCCGTCACGCTGCCCGTGCCCGACAAGGCGGGGACGGAGTTCGAGGGGTGGTATCTTTCCGCGGACTATTCCGGCGAGCCCGTGACCGCGGTCTTGTGCGCGTGCGCGGACATCGTGCTCTACGCCAAGTGGAGCGACATTGTCTACACCGTGAAGTATGTGATGAACGGCGGCGTGATGTCCGTCTCCAACCCCTCCGAGGTCACGGCGGGGGAGAGCGTCGGGCTCGCGTCCCCATCC
>CASDRL010000042.1 GCA_949283145.1 uncultured Clostridia bacterium
AATACGAACCAGCCTCGGAGCAATTCTTTTCGGCGCTTTTGCACAGCCGAAACTTGCCAATATGTATACTATTGCCTGCGTTCCGCCCGTGCAACATCATCCGAAAATCTCTTGCTCTGAGGTGCGAGCAGTTCCGCGCCAACCGATTTTTGGCTGAGCAAGGAAGTCGCTGCAGCTAATACTTGACTGTATTAGCAAGGCGAATGACGCGGTTCAGGCGGAAATCGGCGGCGCTGAACCTGGTTCGTATTATTCCTGTCTGGCATAGGGTGCGGACAGGTGTGAGCATGTTGTCGTCGTGGTGGGTGGCATCCGCGCAGAAGGCATATCCGAGAGGCAGATCGTCCTCGTTCACGGCGACGAAAACGGGGCGCATAGGATCGCGGAGAATGGCTTTAAGCTCCTCGTCCGTATACTTTCTCTGCCCCGCCCTGAAAAGGTCCGGGCGCCCCTTTGCGTGCACCGCTGCGACTTGCAGCAACAGCTCCCCTATCCGCGGGATGTCCCGCTCTTCCGCTCTTCTGACTTTCATTTCATCACCTTTTGTGCGGCGGCCCTTACCTTTCCGCTATGACGCATAAATACTGCCCTATGTCTTTGTGCCGCGCTGCTTGTCCCGCGCGGCGGACGGCTCATTCACGATACATTGCGTAGTGGGTGTAGCCGTGGAAATCGGCGGCTTCGCACACCTTGAAGCCCATATGCTCGTAGATGGCGACGTTGTTTTCGTCGTGGGTCTCGAGATATACGGGCAGGTCGCCGCACAATTCGTCCGTGATGCGGTGCAGTCTGCCCTGTCCGCGCGCCTCGGGGGCGACGCCGACGTTCTTGATGTACGCGTCGCGGCGCGGGTCGTAATACTTTGCCGAGATCTCTTCCGCAAAGCGCAGATATTCTCCCGCGAGTTTCATCGCGCGCACGCCCGTATCCGTAAGGAAGGATATGGCGGCAAAGGGATTGTAAAAGATGCGTTTGGGGTCGCGGTCACGGTCGCCCGGGCACTTGACCGCAGCGGCGGCGAGGAAATCCTCGTCCACCCAGGTGTACTCCTGCGAGGCGTACACCTCATAGCGGAAGAAAGCCTCCATCCCCCGCGCGAGTTTTTTCTCGTCGGGGAAAAAGAGCCTGTAAGCGTCATATTCCGCAAATATCCGTGTGAAAAGGCGGGCTATCTTGCCCACTTCGTCTTCTCTTATCTTTCTCACATCACACCTCCGTGTCTCCGAGAACGGAGACCGTAACGCGACCGTCCGCAAGCACCGTGACCGCGTGGATCGGCAAATACGGAAGTCGGGCTGAACGGTTACACTAATGTTAGCACATTTCCACCCGCCGCGCAAGAATATGATGCTCTGTCGCTCTCCCGAAGATGGCACGCGTCTCTTTGCCGCAAACGGCCGCCCTCATAAAACGACCCACTCATTTCAGCCGCAAGAGCCACCCTCACAAGGCAGACCCGCCTTTCAGCAGCAAAAGACCGCCCTCATGTTCCTCGACCCGGAGAAAAGCGATTTGTTGCGCGCCGCCGCTTGACATTGCGCCTGTGGTTTGCAATAATATCATCACTGCCACCGGGTAGGGATGGACACCATCCGCAAACGTGTCGTTAGGTCTTTGAAGACACGTCTGCGGATTTTATTTTTGTTCGGCGTGCACCCGCTACCGCGGACAAAGACGCGCCACAGATAAAGCGGCGCGGTCGCGGCAGACAGCGGCAAAGGAAAAGACGGCGCGAGGACGACCTCAACAATGAAAGCATGGACAGACTGAAAAGAGCGGCAAAATATTTCACCCCCTTCGAGCTCCTGCTCTGGGCGGGCTCCGTCACCGTCATTGCGGTGTTTTACGGCGTGTTCGACGGCGAGCATCCGATGAACCTCGCCGCCTCTCTCATCGGCGCGACCTCGCTCATCTTCGCCGCCAAAGGCAACCCGTTCGCGCAGCTCCTGCTCATCGTGTTCAGCGTGCTCTACGGCATCATCTCCTGGACGTATGCCTATTACGGCGAGATGATCACCTATCTCGGGATGTCCGCACCCATCGCCGTCCTCGCGCTCGTCTCGTGGCTGCGCAATCCCTTTGCGGGCAGACACTCGGAAGTGCGGGTCAACCACATCTCGATGAAGGAGCACGTCTTCCTTTGGGCGCTGACGACAGGTGTGACGGCGGCATTCTATTTCATCCTGAAAGCGCTCAACACCGCCAACCTCATCCCGAGCACGGTCTCGGTGGCGACGAGTTTCCTTGCGGCATATCTCACCTTCCGCCGCTCCCCTCTTTACGCCGTGGCATATGCGGCAAACGACATCGTCCTCATCGTGCTCTGGGTGATGGCGACCCTCGACGACATCGGTTATATCTCCGTGGTGGTGTGCTTTGCCATCTTCCTCGCAAACGACCTCTACGGCTTCTTCAACTGGACGCGGATGCGGAAAAGACAGAACGCCGCAGATGCAAAAACTCCCGTCTACGTGCGCGGAAAAGCGCAGACGGAAGCACCCCCACTCAGCACAGTGACCGACTGAAACGCTCGTTCATCACAACAAAACGAATAAAAAACCGCCGTTTCGTGCAAGCGAGGCGGCGGTTTTGTGTTGCCTGTTTATTTTCGGTTCGATTACGATCCGATCCGGTACGCACGAGATCGCATTGCGCCATGTATCGCCGGGTCTTCCGTACCGGCGGTGCGGGGGTGCGCTACATTCCGTTCAGTCCGCGAGCAATTCGTCCGCTAGGGCGGCGCACAGCTCCGAGATATTCGCAGGGACAGAGGAGCGGCAGGTGATGACGGTGGGCATGACGGTCACGTTCTTCTGCTCTTCGAGAAGAGCGCGCATTAGCTTGCCCGACATCGGCGCCCAGGAACCGTTCTCGATGATGCCGACCTTCCTGTTCTGATAATTCTTGGCTTTGAGGTGGCGGATGAATTCCTCCATCACGGGGAAAATGCCGCCGTCCAAAGTGGTCGCGGCAAACACCGTCTTGTCATAGCGGAAGGCGTCTTCGAGGGCTTCAGCGAGGTCGCAGCGGGCGAGATCGGTGATGACCACCTTTTCTCCCCTGCTCTCCAGCTCCTCTTTGAGGGCATACGCCGCTTCCTTGGTGTTGCCGTAGACGCAGGCATAGGCGATGAAGGTGCCCTTGCTCTCCGCCTCGTATTTGCTCCAGGTGTCATAGAGGGAAAGATAGGGCGCAAGGTCGCCGTCCAGCACGGGACCGTGCAGAGGGCAGATGACCGCGATGTCAAGCCCCGCGAGCTTTTTCAGGAGCGCCTGCACCTGCACGCCGTATTTTCCGACAATGTTGAAGTAGTATCTTCTCGCCTCGCAAACCCAGTCGTCCGTCTCGTTGCAAAGGGCGCCGAATTTGCCGAAAGCGTCCGCCGAGAACAGCACCTTATCCTTGCTTTCGTAGCTCACCATGACCTCCGGCCAATGCACCATGGGCGCGGAGAAGAAAGTGAGTTCGTGCGCGCCGAGGGAGAGCTTGTCCCCCTCTTTGACGAGGAGTTTATTGGGAAGTTCCGCGCCGTAGAAGTTCCTGAACATGTCGAATATCTTCGCATTGCCGACGACGGTCACTTCGGGATATTTCGCAGCAAACGCCGCGACGCCCGCGGAATGGTCGGGCTCCATGTGCGAGATGACGAGATAGTCGGGCTGCCTGCTCGCAAGAGCGTCCTCGATGTTGCTGAGCCACTCCGCGATCTTCGCCTTGTCCACGGCGTCCATGACAGCGACCTTCTCGTCCATGATGACATAGGAGTTGTAGCTCATCCCCTCGGGCACGACATACTGCCCTTCGAAGAGGTCGAGCGTGGTGTCGTCAACGCCGACGTAAATGATGTCCTTTGCTTTCTTCATGTTTTATCTCCGTAAATTTGTTTCGCATTTTTTGTGCCGCCTGCGCATGGGAAGGCGGCAAGCCGTTCACCACGCGTTGACGACATATTCGCAGAAGGCGTACATGTCCTTTATCTCAATGCGGGTGCCGTCGTCAAGGATGGCGTAGCCGTTCCAGAGTCCGTGCACCTGGTGGGTCTTCATCCCGAGCTCTCCGAGGACTATGACGCCCGTCGCGTTGTCGAAGAACGGGGTCATTGTGGCGTCGAACCTGCCGTCCTCCGAGACGAAGTGCCAGGGCTTCATCCAGCCATTGTCGTCGCCCGGGAACTTCTCCACGTCCACGGCGCCGATCTTGTGCGCCTTGCCGTCATAAAAGAGACAGGTCTCCGTGGCGTAGGACTCGTCGCCGATCTTCCAAGTGAGCTCGAACCCGAAGCGTTTACCGTCGATATAGGCGGAGCCGTTACCCCAATACCAGACATTCTTGTGCGGCCACACACCTCTGCCCCAGTCCAGCACGCCGAAAGCCGTGTCGCGGGAGAAGAGAAACTCTCTGTCCCCCCACGTCACTTTGCCGTCGCAGGGCATCGAGTTGTGCTTGGTGGTCATGAAGAACCTGTCCGGCATCCCTTTGAATGGGGTGACGATGGTGATGTTCTCATCACCGGGAGTGATGTGCAGGGTGAGGTCGGCGGTGAGGAGCTTCCCCTTCGCCTTGCCGAAGAAAGTGATCCGCCTTGCGGTCTCCGTCGTCTCGAAGCGCAGGCGCGTGCTCCCCTTTTGATAGTCGAACACATTTGGAGTGTCCGAGACTTCGGGGAGCAGAAAACGCCGCTTTGTGCCGAGGGTGATGTCCGCGCACTCTATGCGCTCGCCCGTGGTCATATCGATGACCGCCGCGGTCGCCGCGGAAGCAAGGGTGATGTTGAAGAAGTTGATCTGGACCAATATCTTCCCGTCCGAGACCTGATAAAAGTCCCACTCCTTCAATCTCCCCCGCCTTTTTACGAGAGTGCGGTCATAGTCAAAGAGATTTCGCCTTGCCCAGCCGCGGACGGCGAGGTTGCCCTCGGCGTCCAAAAGCGGGGTGCGCTCGGTTATCTCCTTCTGCATATTCCCCCTGCCTTTCCGTCACAGGACGGGTTTTCTCAGATTGTAGCCTTCCTTTTGGAAGATCTTGAGCTGCATATTGATCTGATCGATGAACTCCTTGTTGGAAGAGGTCTTGACCAGCATATTGAGCAGGTTTTCGGTGGCTTCCGCGCTGTCGCCCGCAGAGAGGAGTTTCCTTACTCCCCACGCGCCCGCGAGCTCGCTCGGAGTGAGCAGGAGCTCTTCCTTTCTCGTGCCGCTCTTTGCAAGGTCGATGGCGGGGAAGATCCTGCGCTCGCTGAGTTTGCGGTCGAGGTGGATCTCCATATTGCCGGTGCCCTTGAACTCTTCGAAAATGACATCGTCCATGCGGCTGCCCGTCTCGATGAGCGCGGTCGCGATGATGGTGAGCGAGCCGCCGTGCTCGATGTTCCTTGCGGAACCGAAGAAACGTTTGGGACTGTGCAGCGCGCCGGGATCAACGCCGCCGGAGAGCGTCCTGCCCGTGGGGGGGATGGTGGTGTTGTACGCCCTCGCGAGCCTGGTCAGACTGTCCATCAAGATGACGACATCCTTCCCGAGCTCTACAAGGCGCTTGGCGCGGTCGAGGAGCATTTCGGCGGTCTTGGTGTGATGCTCGGGCATCTCGTCGAATGTGGAATAGACCACCTCGCCCTTGACGGAACGCTGCATATCCGTAACTTCTTCGGGGCGCTCGTCGATGAGCAGCACGAAGAGCACCATGTCGGGATAATTCTCCGCAATGGAGCCTGCGATCATTTTGAGCAGGGTCGTCTTGCCCGCCTTGGGCGGCGACACGATGATGCCGCGCTGTCCCTTGCCGATGGGGGCGACGATGTCGATGCAGCGCGTGGCGTAATCGCGGGGACGCGACGGGATCTCCAGCCGCAGTCTTTCGTCGGGATAGATGGGCACCAGATCGTCAAAATTGGGGCGCTTGCCCATGTCCGCGAAATCGGTGCCGTTGACGGAAATGACGTTGACGACGGCGGCGGGCTTGCCCTCCTGCAATGTCTTGCAATAGGCGCGCACTCTGTCGCCGCGGCGCAGACCGAACTGCTTGATCTTGATCGCGGGCACATAGGCGTCCATATCGTTGCATTCGCAGTTGCGCACTCTGAGGAAACCGTATCCGTCGGGGTTGATCTCGAGAAAACCTTCCCTGAGCTGATCCGCGGGAGCTTCGTCACGGCGCTTCTCGTCGCGGAAAGCCTGCTGACGATGCTGACCGCGCGAACCGCCGAACTCGCGCACGAACCTGCTCTCTCTGGCTTTGGGCTGATCGAAGACTCGGGTCTCTTCTTTGACGGGACGCGGCTCGGGAGCAGTCTCGCTCACGGCTGTCTGCGGAGTCTCCGGGATCAATGTCTGTTTTTTTGGTCTGCCTCTTCTCGGCGCCTCGGGAGGCGCCATTTCACCCGATGTGATCTTGAGGATGAGATCGATGAGTTCACCCTTATTCTTCTTGGTAGGGGACGAGACGCCGACTTCTTTTGCGATGTCGCGCACCGCAAAAATGCTGGTCGCTTCGAGCATCTCTCTGGTATAAGTTGCCATAATGCCTCCGATGTTTCCCGCCGCAGGGCTGCTGCCCTGCGGGAGAAATCCTGTTTTATTTCAGCTATAATGAGCTAGGATCGGCTTTGGTAAACGCGGATACTGCCGCGGAATCAGTCGGAAAATCTTTCCAAAACGTAAACTTTGGTGCTTTCGCCGTCAAAGTCGGCACGGTCGAATTCCACCGTATCGCCCTCGACATAAACGATGTCGTCATCTTCGAAAAGATCGAGAAAATCGTTGAGTTTTGCGATGTCGAAAGAATGTTCCTTTGTCTTGTAGTGCATGGGGATGACCACGTCGGGCATGATGCGGTCCACGAATTCCTTCGCTTCCTCGGCGTCGATGGTGTATGTGCCGCCGACGGGGATCATGAGCACGTTGACGGGAGCGATGCTGTCCACGAGCATTGCGTTGCATTCCTCGCCGATGTCGCCCATGTGACAGATGTCCACGCCGTCCATGCGGAATTTGAAGACTATGTTCTCTCCCCTTGCCGCGCCGGACTTGGAATCGTGATAAGTGCGGCGTCCGAGGATGTGCACCCCCCTTATGTCATAGGCGCCGGCGGCAGAAATGATCTCGGGGTCGCCGAGCACCGCCGCGGTATTATTGTGGTCGTTGTGACCGTGGCTCATGGTGACGATGTCCGCAGTGACCCTCGGCATCTTGAACCCGACATATGAGTGGTAAGGGTCTGTGACCACCGCCGTTCCCGTGCTCTCTTCGAGCCTGAACGCGGAGTGACCCAGCCATGTAATTTTCACGTTTTCCTCCTATATATTCTGCTGCTTCGCGCTGATGTCTGCGACCAGCTGATGTATCTTTTCAAAGGGATCCAACAGGTTGGACACCGCTTCGTTGAGGTTGCCCGCCGCGATGATGTAGGCGAGATATTTGGAGCAGTCCGCCTCGATGAACCACTTTCTCTCTCTGAGTTCGGGCGTGCGGTAGGACAGATTGGTGCTGATGACCGCGTCGAACAGCCCCTCTTCGTATGCCCTGTCGAACTTGTCCAGCCCTTCCGTAAAGAGGGAGAACGTCGCGGAGAGGAAGACGCGCTGCGCGCCTTTTTCTTTTATCTCGCGCGCGAGTTTGATCATGCTGTCCCCCGTCGCGATCATATCGTCGGCGACAAAGACATTCATCCCCATGACGGGCGAACCGATGTATTCGTGCGCGATAATGGGATTGCGGCCGTTCACGACGCTGGCATAATCGCGGCGTTTGTAGAACATGCCGAGATCGAGCCCCAAAACGGAAGCGTAATAGACATTCCTGCCGATGGCGCCCTCGTCGGGAGAGATGCACATGAGGCTGTTCTTGTCCAGCTTGACGTCCGGGAAATGTCTGGTGAGCGCTTTCAGCACCTGATAGGTGGGGAAATAGTTGTCAAAGCCCATCATGGGCACCGCATTCTGCACCCTCGGATCGTGCGCGTCGAAGGTGATGATGTCGCTCACGCCCATATCGTAGAGCTCGTGCAGCATGAGAGCGCAGTCGAGAGACTCTCTGCCCGCCCTGCGGTGCTGTCTGCCCTCATACAGCATGGGCATGACCACCGTTATGCGCTCCGGCTTGCAGTTGGCGGCGCAGATTATGCGTTTGAGATCCGCAAAATGCTCGTCGGGAGTCATCGGGATCTCTTTGCCGTAGAAATTGTATGACACGCCGTGGTTGGACATGTCCGCGATGATAAAGAGATCCTTTCCGCGGAGGGTCTCCATGACCATCGCCTTCCCTTCGCCGTTGGTGAAACGGGGATAGGCTGCGTCGATGACGAACGTATCTTTCTTCAGCGATCCGTCCACATCCACCGATTTGTACCATTCTACGAGATTTTTGTCTACGAGTTGCGTAAGTTCACGCGCGCCGGGCGTGGAAATGAGAGCGAGAGGCCCTTTGGGTCTAGCAGTGCTCAACGTAAATTTGGATGCCATTGGATCTCCTCCGAATTGTTCGAAACAAGTATAACAAACTAAGCCGTGTTTTTCAACTCATTTAGTAGAGAATATTAAACGATTATTTGTCGGAAAAAAACATACGCGCCACCGCGCCCCGCGTCATCGCTTCGTTTTCCGCGCTTCCGCGGGGGCTCATATGATCTCGGAAAGGACGGAATTCATCACCGCGACGCCGCGGCGGGTGAGACGTATCCGCCCCTTTTCCCTCACCAGAAAACTTTCTATCCGCGAAAGATCCCTGCCCGCGACCAGATCCTCCGCTATGCCTTCGCGTGTGCGGAGCCCGAGCATGATGCTCTCCGTGCGGATGTCGGACTGAGAAAGTACGCTCATCTCGACGCGGGGGACGTCGTCGAAACTCTCCACACAATTCACTCCGCCGATGTAGGCATTGAGGTCTCTCGGCGACGCAAAACGGATCTCCGCGGCAAGCGGGCTGCCCTCCCTCGCCGTCTTCACGAGAGAGTGCGCGCCCGCCCCGAGACCGAGATACTCCTCCCTCGTCCAATAGCCGAGATTGTGACGGCACTCGAAACCGCGCCGCGCAAAGTTGGACACTTCGTAGCGCTCGAGCCCGCATCCCGCAAGCGTATCCGTCGCTATCTCCATATATTCCGCGATCTCATCGTCGTCGGGGAGCCACACCCTACCCTCTTCCGCCGCGGCGGCGAGAGGGGTGCCATCTTCCAAAGTGAGTTCATAGACGGAAACATGCGGGGCGAGCGCCCCAACTTCCCGCACTTCGTCGCGTACGATCTGCGGCGTGTCATATGGCAGACCGACGATGATGTCCAACGAAAAATTGTCGAATTTCTTCGCGATGCGCGCTGCAGCCGCTCTTGCGGTCGCTGCGTCGTGGACGCGCCCCACCGAGCGCAGGTTGTCGTCCAAAAGGCTCTGCACCCCCATACTCACCCGGTTGACGCCCGCGTCGCGGAAAGCGGACAGTATGTCTTCCGAGGCGCTTTCGGGGTTGACCTCGACGCTCACCTCTTCGGGCGCGTAGTGCGGGAAACTTGCTTGGAGCGTCCGGAACAGGCTCTCAATGTCCTTCCCGGACATGAGGGACGGCGTCCCTCCGCCGAGATAGACGGTGTCGATCCGCGCCTTAGGAAATCGCTCTCCCGCAAAACAAATTTCGCGTTTTAGTGCCGTTAGATAGCTGAAAACAAGGGCTTCACCGCAATTTGCGTAGGACGTGAAATCGCAGTAGGCGCACTTCTTTTTGCAGAACGGAAAGTGAAGATAAAGTTCCATCTCATTTGTCGTCGCCGACTTTCAGGATGCTGACGAAAGCCTCGCTGGGCACTTCCACCGAGCCCACTCTGCGCATCCTCTTTTTGCCCTCTTTCTGCTTTTCGAGCAGCTTCTTCTTGCGGGTGATGTCGCCGCCGTAGCACTTGGCGAGGACGTCCTTGCGCAGCGCCTTCACCGTCTCGCGGGCGATGATCTTTCCGCCTATCGCCGCTTGGATCGGGATCTCGAACAGCTGGCGCGGGATGGCGTCTTTCAGCTTCTCCGCAATACCTCTGCCCCTTGCATACGCCTTGTCCTTGTGCACGATGAGGGAGAGCGCGTCGCACATGTCGCCGTTGATGAGCATATCCAGACGCACGAGATCGCTCTTCTCATATCCGTCGGGCTCGTAGTCGAGGGACGCATAGCCGCGGGTGCGGGATTTCAGGCTGTCGAAGAAATCGTAGATGATCTCGTTCAAGGGCAGCCGATAGGTCATCTGCACACGGGAAGTGTCAACATAGGTCATGTCGATGAAGATGCCGCGCTTCTCCTGGCAAAGCTCCATGATCTGCCCCACATACTCCGGCGGGGTGTAGATGGTGGCTTTGACGATGGGCTCTTCGATGCTCTCGATCTCCCCTGCCGGCGGCAGATTGGTGGGATTGTCGATGATGAGTTTCTCGCCGTTAGTCTTGGTGACATGATAGGACACCCCGGGCGCGGTGGTGATGAGGTCGAGGTCGAACTCACGCTCCAGCCTCTCCTCGATGATCTCCATATGCAGCAGCCCCAGGAACCCGCAGCGGAAACCGAAACCGAGCGCCTTTGAGTTTTCCGCCTCGAAAGTGAGGGACGCGTCGTTGAGCTGTAGCTTGAGAAGGGCTTCTTTGAGGTCGTTATACCTCGCGCCGTCCGCGGGATAGACCCCCGTAAAGACCATTGGCGTGACCTTCTTGTAGCCTTTCAACGGAGCGGGGGCGGGACGGTCGGCAAGGGTGATGGTGTCGCCGACGGCGGTGTCCGCAACGTTCTTTATGCTTGCGGCGATATAACCGACTTCACCCGCAGAAAGCGAGGTTGTGGGACGCATTCCCGGCGCATAAACCCCGACTTCGACCACATCGAACTCTTTGCCGGATGCAAACATCCTGATGCGGTCGCCCGCTTTTACGGTGCCGTCCACGATGCGCACCATGGAGATGGCGCCGCGGTAGTTGTCGTAATAGCTGTCGAAAATGAGGGCTTTCAAAGGCGCCTCGGGGTCGCCCTTGGGCGGAGGGAGTTTCTCCACGATCTGCCTCAGCACATCGTCGATGCCTATGCCCTCTTTTGCGGAGATGAGGGGGCATCCCGTCGTGTCCAGACCGATGATGTCCTCGATCTCATTCTTCACGCCGTCGACATCCGCGGAAGCGAGGTCGATCTTGTTGATGACGGGGAGGATCTCCAGGTCGTTGTCAAGGGCGAGATAGACGTTTGAAAGGGTCTGCGCCTCAACGCCCTGCGTGGCGTCCACCACGAGCAGTGCCCCTTCGCACGCCGCAAGCGAACGGGAGACTTCGTAGGTGAAGTCCACGTGCCCCGGGGTATCGATGAGGTTGAAGGTGTATTCCTCTCCGTCGCAGTCGTAAAAGAGCCTGCAAGTCTGCAGTTTGATCGTGATGCCCCTCTCCTTTTCGATGTCCATATTGTCGAGGAGCTGGTCTGACATATCGCGGGAAGACACGGTGCCCGTACGCTCGATGAGTCTGTCCGCGAGCGTGCTCTTGCCGTGGTCGATGTGCGCGATTATGGAAAAATTGCGTATGTGTGAAAGGCTCAACACTTCCTCACTTCCCCGCACATATGTACGGAAATTTAAACCAAGGTGTTGACATTATTATAATGTAATTTTAGAATTATATCAACAAAATCACTCACACATCGGAGAAAACGAAATGCCCGAAATGAATTGGTTGTTTCTCACCCCCGTCACACACCGCGGTCTGCACGACGCCGAAAAGCCCGAAAACAGTATGTCCGCATTCCGCGCAGCCATCGAGCACGGCTTCACCATCGAGATCGATGTCCACCTCTCCTCGGACGGTCACCTCGTCGTCTTCCACGACGACAACCTGAAGCGCGTCTGCGGCGTGGACAAAAAAGTCGCAAAATGCACTCTTGCGGAGCTCAAAACCATGAAGCTCAAAGGCACGGAGGAGACCATCCCCACATTTGACGAGTTCCTCGCGCTGGTGGACGGCAAGGTGGGCATCCTCTGCGAGATAAAGGGCTTGAACCCCTACGACAACTCCATCTCGGCGGCGGTGTGCGAGAGGCTGAAGACCTACAAGGGCAACATCGCGCTGCAATCCTTCAACTACGGCGCGGTGAGATACTGCCGCCGTCACACCGCACTCCCCTGCGGTCAGCTCTGCACCTGGCAGAACCCCTCCGCGACGGGAAGGTCTCACCTTACGGATTTCATGGGCAAGCTGTGGATCAACAAGCTCTCCAAGCCCCACTTCATCGCCTACGATGTGAGAGACCTCGACGACAATCCCTACATCGTGAAAGCGCGCAAGACGACCCCCGTCATCACCTGGACGGTCAACAGCGCGGAGAAGCTGGAGCGCGCAAAGAAACTCGCCGACAACATCATCTTCGAGGACATCTGCGCGTTAGTCGAGAGCGATTACATCCCCTCTCACAAACCCCGCACGCTCTGACGACGGACTCGCGCACAAAAGCCGACGGCCACGGACGTTTACTCCCGCGCGCAAAAAGGCTCCGTCACATCGACACGGCGAAATAACACAATAAATCCAAACGCCCGCATCTGCGGGCGTTGTCATTTTACAAAAAACATGTTGGCTCAAAGGCTCGGTCAATACGCTATCCTGAACCGATCGAGCAGGCGTTTGAAGGCATCCTGCGCGGCAAGGCAGGTGTCTCTGAGATACGCTCTGTCGCGCTCCCATTCTTTCAGCCCGCGGTAGTAATAATATTTGAGGTCGTCGTCTATGATGAACGGCACTATGCCGCGGCGCAGACATTCGCGGAAAAGCAGCAGCCGCCCCACCCGTCCGTTGCCGTCCTGAAAGGGATGTATGAGCTCGAAGCGGTGGTGCAGGTCGAGAAGATCGTCAAAAGAGAGCTCTTCCTGCGTGTTGCAAGCGTCCACGAACGCCCTCATGCGCGCAGGCACTTCCTCGGGAGGTGCGGTCGGGGTGTCGCCAACGGTATTAGGCAGGCGCTTGTAGGCGCCCACGGCGAACCACTCCTTTCGCGCATCCGAAGTGCCGTTCTTCAGGGTGCGGTGGAGCTCCTTCACGAAAGTCTCCGAAAGCGGGCGCGAAGCGTTTTCAATGATCATGTCCACGCACTTGAAATGGTTGGCGGTCTCCACAATGTCGTCGGCGCGCACCGTACCGTCCGAGACGCCGACCGTGTTGGTCTCAAAAATGTACCGCGTCTGATCGTGCGTAAGTTTGCTCCCTTCCATGTGGTTAGAGTTGTAGGTGAGCTCGATCTGCACCGCGTAATAGATCCCGCCAGAGACCTTCCCGCGCTCTTCCGCACGGAGCACGGAAAGAAGACCCACGGGCTCGTCTCTGCGTTTGTTTACGCGCTCGGGCTTTTCCGCATCATCGGGCACATTCCACGTCTTCCCCGTGAGAAAAGCGCCGGGGACTCTGCCCTCTGCACAATAGTTCCTGACGCTGCGCTCGGAGACGCCCCACTTCCTGGCAGTCTCCGCAACCGAAACGTAACCCATATCACACCTCACTTCCCGCGCTCGGGACACATCTTGCGGCACCTTGATACTATGCCAGACAGGAATAATACGAACCAGCCTCGGAGCAATTCTTTTCGGCGCTTTTGCACAGCCGAAACTTGCCAATATGTATACTATTGCCTGCGTTCCGCCCGTGCAAAATCATCCGAAAATCTCTTGCTCTGAGGTGCGAGCAGTCCCGCGCCCTCCGATTTTTGGCTGAGCAAGGAAGTCGCTGCAGCTAATACTTGACTGTATTAGCAAGGCGAATGACGCGGTTCAGGCGGATATCGGCGGTGCTGAACCCGGTTCGTATTATTCCTGTCTGGCATGCCGCTAAGCTACATTATCATTATAACTCATTATCGGCAAAATTACAAGTATGTTATGCGGTAATATATATTTTTTTGCCGATAGCGGCAAAATGTATGGCATTTGACGTGCATATTCTCCGATATTTTGCCGATATCGGCAAGAAAAAACGGAACGCATCGCGTTCCGTCTCCTCATCCGATGTGCCGCACGCGATCAGGCGTTCGCCTTCTTCCACGCCTCGACCTTGGCTTTGCTCATCTGGGTGAGCTTCTCCGCGGTGTATTTGGACTCCGCGCCGCCGTTGGTGTAGAGGAAGTAGGTGCCGTCCTCCGCGACATAGAGGGTCTCCTCGTAGCCTGCGGGGTCGCCGTAAGTGCCCGAGGTGACCTTCTTGACGATGCTCATTTCGATGGTGTCATAGCTCTTGCCTTTGACTGTCTTTTTCATATCTGCCTCCTGAAATTATAGTGCTCCACGGAGCAATGTCGGAGAGGCGCACATGGTGCGCGAACTTTCCGCCGTGGTGCATATTAGCACATCCGAAAGAAAAAAGCAAAGAAACGGATAGGCAAATTGCGATAATGTCAAAAACGGACAATAACCGCGCACTCTCCCCAGCCACGCGATCCGCCGTCTGTTGGCGTTAGTAGTTTACTTTATTGCGGTTTTGCAGACTTACCTCGTCTGAATAATTCCGGACGATGTCGTCAAAAGCGCCGAAAACCGTTTTATTACCATTTACTTCGTTGCGCTTCGACATTTCTGAGCGCAACGAAAAAGCCTCCGCAGAAGCGGAGGCTTTTGCATTTGGTTTGGGGACATCAGTCCTTTTTGAAGACGTCGGCTATGGAGCGGAAACCGTCCTTGATCGCGGCGCCGAGGGGCTTGTAGAGCGGCTTGACGTCGGACACTTTGCCGGTGTTGGTGATGTTGTAGACCACATAGCTGTAATAGAGCGTGAGCAGCACCGTGAACACGCTGAACACGATGAAGTCCGCACCCGTACGCTCGAAGTCCACGATGAGTCCGTTGGAGACGATCGCGGCAAAGCCGGAGTTCTTGACGATGAGACCCGCGCAGATGAAGGACAGCAGCGCATAGCCGCCCATGATGCCGTACACTCTCCTCTCGCCGGAGACCATGGCGTAGATGAGTCCGAGCGCGATGGTGAGGAAGAGATAGGTGTAGGTGACTTTGAGGGTGAACACCGCCACCATGGCGAGGGTGTAGGACGCGAGCAACAGCACTTCCTGGCGGTTGCGCTTCTTGAAGTACAGCGAGCAGATGTACACCACGAGCACGAGGATGAACACGAGGTTCAGTATGGACGCGGTGTTGTTGAAGCCCTGACCGTTGAGGGTCGCCATGCCGTAGAACCCGAAGGCGTTGTCCACGAAGATGTTGTTGTTGATCATCTGGTTGGCGATCATCCTCATGCCGTAGAACGCGTTCTCGCCGAAGTGCCCCACCGCAACGGGGATGGTGAGCACATAGGTGAGCGCGACGGCGCCGATGAGACCGAAGACGATGACGGCACGGTTCTTGCCGAACTTCTTCAGGCTGTCCGCATCCTTATAGTACATATAGCCGAGATATGTGACCGCGATGGGCGCGAGTGCGAGAGCGCGCAGGTCGAGCACGGTGGCAAGCGCCATGACGATGTACATCGGGATGTACTTCTTCTCGACGAGCAGCAGCACCGCAGCGACCATGAGCGCAAGCAGCAGCGAGGTGAAGGTGTTGCTCATGCCGCTCATCACGAGGCAGACGGGAAGCACCGCATATGCCGCCGCAACGATGACGGCGAGCTTGTCGCCCGCATACTTTCTGCCGTAGAAATAGATCATCGCAACAAGGGCCATATCGGCGAGCACGCCCACCATACGGATGAGCACGGAGATGCCGTCCGTGGTGAGGTTCTGCCCCATCGCGCCCATTATGGCGAGAATATACATCGTGCCGGGCGCCATGACGGAGACGTCGATGTTGGCGAAGTTGGACGCATTGGCGTAGACGTTGTTGACGCCGTTGGACGCGAGCCAGCGTGCAAGCTCCACAGTCGCGTTCATCTCACCGCCGAACCCGTACATGGAAAGCAGGAAGATGAGGCGGACGAGGAAGGTGCCGAGCATCAGCATACCCGCGATGAAGAAGCAGTTGGTCCACCACTTGCCGTTTGCGGCTTTTGCGTGCGTCTTGCCTTTGCCCTTGCCCGCAGCATAAGAGGGGGCGGGTGCGTCAAAGGAAGTGCCGTCGAAGTTGACGAAGACATCCGTCTTGGCATACGCCTTCTTGATGAGGACGTAGGCGCACACCGCGATCGCCGCGGTCGCCAGCGTCAGGAAAACGACGAAGAGAGTGCCGGAAAGATCGCGGTTGTATCTTGCGATCTGCGACATCCTGAAGTCGTACACCGTGGTACCCTCGGGGACGGAGGAAGGATCGACGCGCATCATGGACACGTTGTCGAAATATGCCCTTGCATTGCACTGCTCGTTCTCAGCGCCCACGGAAAGGGCGAGAGTGAGATAATCCGTGTTGAGCGGACGCACATAGAAAGAGAGAGTGACCCATCCGTCGGTGGTGACTTTCTGCTCCACGAAGAAATATTCGGGGTTTTCGAGGAAAGTGACGTAAACGCCGCGGTAAGTGTCGTCGTCGCCGCTCGAAAGAGAGGGCACGCGCACATCGACGCTCACATGATAGACGGCGTTTCTGTCCACTGCGATCTCCTGCGAGAGATAGACCCAGCCGCTCTCGCCGCCCGTGGTGAGGGTGAGATAGCCGCTGCCAAGTTTTTCGTAATCGGAGCTGTCGGAAGAGACGGGACGCCTTTCGTAAGGAGAGTCAAGATCCTCATCCCACTCGCCGCCGATCTTCCAGCCGTCGAGGAGAATGCCGTCATCCGTGCTCTCATAGCTCTCGAATCCGCCGTTGGAGATGAGTTCCGTGTCGATGGCGGTGCGCCCGTCGTTGCACGCAGAAAGCACAAATAGTGCCAGTACGAGTACCAGCACTATTATGCCTATGGAAACAAATCTTTTCTTCATTGTTTACCTTATCTGACTTCTTTGAGTTTCGCAGCCTTGCCGGTGCGTTCGCGCAGATAGTAGAGTTTCGCGCGTCTGACTTTGCCGTGGCGCACAACTTCGATGTGGTCGATCTTGGGAGAATGCATGGGGAACGTCCTTTCCACGCCCACGCCGTAGGTGACGCGGCGGACGGTGAAAGTCTCGCGGATGCCGCCGTTCTTCTTGGCGATGACGATGCCTTCGTAGGACTGCAGCCTCTCGCGGTTGCCTTCCACGACTTTGACGAAGACTTTGACCTGGTCGCCGATGGCGATCTCGGGCAGATCCGTTCTCATGCCTTCTTTTTCGATGGTGTCGATGATGTTCATTGTTGACTGTCCTCCTTTTTACTAAACGTTCTTATCGGTATCCCCGAAAGCGGAACGTCCGAGTCACGCGTGTTATAATATCATATAATAATTTTCTTCACAAGCAAAAAACGCGCCCGTTTTCAATTTAATTGCGCATTTTCGCACTTTTTTGTGCCGAGAGCGTCCTCCGCCGCGTTCAGCACCCTTCCGGAGCGACAAAAGCGCACCTTGTGTGCCGCACCGTGCCGTCGCTGACTTCGATGACGTCGAAGCGCACATTCACTCCGAACAGCTTCTTTTCCGCGATATAGCTCCGTGCCGCCCGCACATAACGGCGGATCTGTCCCTCCGTCACATGCTCGATGGGGTGCGCGCCCGCATATTTCGAGGCCTTGACCTCGGCAAAAACAAGTTCCTTCCCGTCCGCGGCGATGATATCCGCTTCCACGCCCCCGCACTTGCGGTTGCGCTCCAGGATGACCATGCCTTCCCGCTCGAGATATTCCGCGGCGAGCTGTTCCGCGATGTACCCTGCCGCCCGCTTATTCATCTTCGCTCACGAAATTGCCGATGAAAGTGCAGCGGTGTATGGGCGTCGGCCCGAGCTCTTTGAGCGCGGCAATGTGTTGCGCCGTGCCGTAACCGACATTGTTTGCGAACCCGTAGCCGGGATAGACCTCGTCCATCTTTTGCATGAACGCGTCCCTCTCCACCTTGGCGAGGATGGAAGCCGCCGCGATGGAATAACTCTGCGCGTCGCCGTGCACGATGCCGAAAGTGCGGACGGGGATGTCCAGCTTCAGCGCATCCACGATGACGACGTCGGGCTTGACGGCAAGGCTCATCACCGCCTCCGCCATGCACGCCTTGGTGGCGGCGAGAATGTTCATCTCGTCCACCTTTTGGTTGTCGTAAGAGACGACCGACCACGCGATCGCGCGGCTCTTTATCTCCTCGGCAAGCCGCTCGCGCTTTTTCTTTGCGACCTTCTTGCTGTCGTTCACCCCTTCGATGAGCGCGTCGAGAGGCATGATGACGGCGGCGCAGGTGACGGGACCGGCGAGCGGTCCTCTGCCCACTTCATCCACCCCGCAGATGAGACGGCAGCCCTCCTTCATCAACTCTTCCTCATAGCGCATAAGTTCGCTTGCGTGCACCATAAAGCCCTTTTATCCTCTCTTTTTGAGCACTAAACCGCTTGTTTTGGGTTTTTCCAACATGATCTTGCCAAGTCTGCCCTTCCTGAAATCGTCCAGGATGCACTTCGCCGTACGGTCGTAGTCGGGCTCGCCGCCCCTCACCTTGAAACCGCGCGCGGCGGCGATCGCGTCAAAGAGAGCTATCGTGTCATCCGGAATCTCCGCGATGCCGTATCTCTCCGAAAGACTGTCGCCGTAAGCGCCCTTCACCTCGTCCAGGAATGCGTAGGCGAGCTCGCCCACATCCAGCACTTCGTCACGGATGCTGCCGATGTAGGCAAGATGTTTTGCCACGGTCTCGTCCTCGAACTTGCCCCAGAGAGTCCCCGGGGTGTCGAGCAGATCCACGCCGTCCACACTCATCCATTGTTTGCCACGGGTGACTCCGGGACGGTCTCCCGTCACCGCGCCCGCCCTTCTGCACATGGCGTTGATGACCGTGGATTTGCCGGAATTGGGCACACCCACCACCATCGCGCGCACGGAGACGTTCGCTCCCCTCTCACCGAAGCGGGCGAGTTTATCCGACGCGATGCGTTTGAGCCCCGCTACGATGGCGGAGCAATCACCGGATGTCCCCACCGCTTTCACGAAAATCTTCCCGTCCTCGCGGAAACGTTCACACCAGAGGGCGAGATCGCTCTCCTCCACGAGGTCGCACTTGTTGAAAACATAGAGCACCCTCTTCCCCGCGATGAGTTTGTCGAAGAGAGGGTTGTTGGAGCTGAACACCGCGCGGGAGTCGATGACGTATATGAGAGCGTCCACAAGACGGAGATTCTCCTCCATCATGCGGATGGCTTTTGTCATATGTCCCGGGAACCATTGGATGTTCATATTTCTTTTCCGGCCAAACGAAAAATGTTGCTGCGCACCATTTTTGCCGGGCTCCGTTCCTTGTGCTCCGTGCGCAATGCGCACTCACCGCACTGCGTCACAGCGGTTGCTTGTCCGCCGCGCATGTCGCCGTACAAACGGGATAATACCGCAGGGGACACCCCCTGCACCCCGTTTTTTTTGTTACTCCGGCCAAGCGAAAAATGTTGCTGCGCACCATTTTTGCCGGACTCCGTTCCTTGTGCTCCGTGCGCAGAGCGCACTCACCGCACTGCGTCACAGCGGTCGCTTGTCCGCCGCGCATGTCGCCGCACAAGCAGGATATACCGCAGGGGACAACCCCTGCACCCCGTTTTTGTGTCTCCGGCCAGACGAAAAATGTTGCTGCGCAACATTTTTGCCGGACTCCGTTCCTTGTGCTCCGCATGCAAGCATGCTCACCGCACCGCGCCTAAGCGGTATTTTGCTCTCCGTCCGCTGTGCCTATTTGTCCAGCAGGTCGGGACGGCGTTCTCTTGTGATCTCCAGCGCCTTTTTCGCGCGCCAAGCGTCAACCTCTTGGTGGTTGCCCGACACCAGCACATCGGGGACGGAAAGCCCCCTGTACACCTGCGGACGGGTGTAGTGCGGATATTCGAGCAGCCCGGAGGAAAAGCTCTCCTCCACCGTGCTCTCCGCACTCCCAAGCACGCCGTCGATGTAGCGGGAGACCGCATTCATCACGACGAGCGCGGGCAGTTCTCCCGAGGTCAGGACGTAGTCTCCGATGGAGATCTCGCGGTCGATGCAGAGCGTGAGCGCCCTCTCATCCACCCCTTCATATCCGCCGCAGAGGAAGAGGATCTCTTCGCACGCGGCAAGTTCCTTCGCCGTCGCCTGTCTGAAAGGTTCGCCCTTGGGCGAAAGATAGACGCGCAGCGCCTTATGATCGGGGTCGGTCGCCTCCACCGCGCGCACGATGGGGTCGGGAGTCATCACCATCCCTGCGCCTCCGCCGTACGGATAGTCGTCCGTCTTGTGGTGCTTGTCGAGGGAAAAGTCGCGGATGTTGACCACGTTGACCTCGAACCTGCCCTCTTTTGCGGCGCGCCCCAGGATGCCGAGCCCGAGGATGTCGAAATATTCCGGGAATATGGTGAGGAAATGGAACTTCATGAGTTGTAGACCGCAGTCCTCCCGAACATTCTTCCGTCGAGGCGGATGACGCCGTTCTCGGCGTCGATCTCCTTCACGGTCTCTTTGAGGGCGGGGAAGCTGACGCTCCCCTCCGCAAGGCGCACGACATAGACGTCCGCCGAGCCGTATTGCAGCACATCGACGAGCTCCCCTATCCTGTCCCCGTCCACGATGACGTCGGAGCCCAAGATGTCCGCGATGTAATATCTGCCGTCGGGGGGAGGCGGAAGCTCCTTGCGAGCCACTTTGACCTCCTTGCCGCGCAGCTTTTCCGCGTCTTCCGGTGTGTCGACGCCCTCGAGTTTGGCGTAGAGGAAAACGCCCTCCGAAGAGGCGTTCTCGAGGCGGTAATGAGTGCCGCCGACATTGAGCGTCCTGAGGTGCAGCAAACGCGAGGTGTTGTCCGAGTAGGTCTCGATCTTCACAACGCCTTTGATGCCCCTCGGGCGCAGCACTCTGCCGATAGTGAATTCCGCTTTCATTCGCGTTCTTCGATGACAACGTTATAGCGCGTCGAAGATTTGGCGGAAGCGGCTTTGACGAGGACGCGGATCGCACGCGCGATCTTGCCCTGCTTGCCGATGATCTTGCCGATGTCCTTCTTCGCGGCTATGACGACAATGTCTGATTCCTCCCCGTTCTCGCGGAGCTCGACGGAATAGTCCCCCTCCGGAACGAGTTTGCCGATCAGATATTCGACGAGTTCCAGCATAGCGCCACCTTACAGAATGCCGTGTTCCTTGAAAAGATTGCGAACGGTGTCGGTGGGCTGGGCGCCGTTGGCGAGCCACTTCTTGGCGAGATCCGCGTCGATCCTGACCACTTTGGGGTCGCTTGCGGGATCGTAGATGCCGATCTGCTCGATATACTGTCCGTCACGCGCTTTTCTGGAATCGGTTGCGACGATGCGATAGAAAGGTGCCTTCTTTGCGCCCATTCTGGTGAGTCTGAGTTTGACCATTTGTGTTCTCCTTTCGCCTTTCGGCTTTATATGAATTTTGTTTGGATCGATAGTTTATCCTGCGTTTTTGTCGGATGAACTGTCAGAACAGACCTTTCATCCCTCTCATCCCGCGCAGTCCTTTCATCCCGCCTTTCTGCATCCGCGCCATCATTTCGCGCGTCAGCTCGAATTGTTTCAGAAGCTGGTTGACTTCCTGGATGGAAGTGCCGCTGCCCTGCGCGATACGCTTGCGGCGGCTGCCCTTGATGATGTCCGGATTGCGGCGCTCCTTTATGGTCATGGACTGGATGATGACCTTGGCGCGCATCAGCTTGTCCTCGTCGATGTCTTCGCTCTTGATCTTGCCCGCCATGCCGGGGAGCATCTTCATCATGTCACCGATGCCGCCCATCTTTTTGACGCTCTCGAGCTGTTCGAGATAATCTTCGAGAGTGAACGAGCGGTCTTTCAGTTTCTTTTGCAGATTCTCCGCCTGCTCTTTCGAGAACGCCTGCTCCGCTTTTTCTATGAGTGTGAGCACATCGCCCATGCCGAGGATGCGGCTCGCCATACGCTCGGGATGGAAGGGCTCGAGATCCTCGGGTTTCTCGCCCGTGCCGCTGAACTTGATGGGCTTGCCCGTCACCGCTTTGATGGAGAGCGCCGCGCCGCCCCTGGTGTCGCCGTCCAGCTTGGTCATGATGACGCCGGTGACGTCGAGGGTCTTGTTGAAGGTGTCCGCGACGGTGACCGCGTCCTGACCCGTCATGCTGTCCACGACAAGGAGTATCTCCGCGGGAGAGACCGCAGCCTTGACGTCCACGAGCTCCTTCATCAGAGCCTCGTCGATGTGCAGCCTGCCCGCGGTGTCGATGATGACGGTGTCGAAGCCGTTTTTGAGTGCGTATTGGACGCCCTCTTTCGCGATCTTGACGGGGCTGATCTGCCCCATCTCGAACACCTCGGTGTTCACCTTTTTGCCCACTATGCCGAGCTGCTGTATGGCTGCCGGACGATAGACGTCGGCGGCGACGAGCAGCACTTTTTTGCCTTGCTTTTTGAGGTAGAGCGCGAGCTTGCCGCACATGGTGGTCTTGCCTGCGCCCTGCAAGCCGCACATCATATAGACGGTGGGCGGACGGTCGGAAACGGCAAGTTTCTGATGCTTGCTGCCCATGAGAGCGACCAGCTCGTCGTTGACGATCTTGACGATCTGCTGCGCGGGGGTGAGAGATTTCAGGATATCCTCGCCCAGCGCCTTTTCGCTGACGGACGCCACAAATCCCTTCACGACATTGAAGTTGACGTCAGCCTCGAGCAAAGCCACGCGGATCTCGCGCATCGCCTGCTTGATCTCGAGTTCCGTGAGTTTGCCCTTGTTGCGGAGCTTCGAGAAAATGTGGTTCATCCTGTCGGAAAGACTTTCAAAGACTGCCATTATTCCTCCAATACGCTTTCGGCGTCGGCGATGAGCGCGGCACAGTCCGCCGTCCTGCCATCCGCAAGCGCCTCTTTTGCCTCGCCGAGGAGACGGAGCACCTCTCTGCCCTTGCCCGCGAGCCCGAGTTTGCTCTCGAAATCGCGGAGCGCCTTTTCGCCGCGTTTGATGCCGTCCAGCACGGCTTGGCGGGAGACGGAATACATTTCGGCAAGCTCACCGAGAGAGATGTCCTCGTCATAGTGCAGACGCAGCCACTCGTTCTGCTTCTCGGTGATGAGGGCGCCATAGTAGGCGCGCAATGTGCCGATCTCGAATCTGTCCATACCCTGCCGTCAAGGTTTTGACCTTTGTAAAGGCGTTGACCTTGACATATATGATAAACGCAAAAAAAAGCGGTGTCAAGCGTCTGACACCGTTTCCAAGATAAATTATACACACATAATAAAAGAGCAAATCGTTCTCAAGCACGCTTCGAATAGGCTGCTCGTCTAACGGGTTATCTTGATTTCCCCCACCTTCCCTTCGGGCTTTCCTCCCCCGTGTGTTTGAGACGGGCTGCCGTCCTCTGACATTGAAGTGTTGTTGAGCCCCCTCCTGCGGGTTCCCCCAAAAACCATTCCCCCCTGCGGGGCCCCACGGTTTTAGGGGGCACCTTCGGCGCTCGGGCATGAGGGCGCCCGAGGACGGCGCCTCTACGGCGCCGCCATGTTATGCCGCTTGCAATGCGCCCGCTTTGCGATCAGATGGCGCATTGCCGGCGCACTCCCGTCCAGCCCTCGGCACTCACACGGTCGCCGCGGCGCTCAAGAGGGCTTCGCCCTGTGAGCGCTTGGTGAGCGGCTCCACTCCGAATAAGTGAGCGTCGTGTCTAAGGACGTCACGCTCGGAATTTTCGTTATTCCGTCTTCGAATGAGAAATCGGCGTGCTCAAGCACGCTCGCCCAAACTTCCCATTCGCCTGACGGCGTCATTTGGATGCAGAACGCGAAAGCGCCCTTGTCGGGAGGCGGAGCGTACTAATGCGTACGTGAGCATCCACGACAAGGGCGCTGACAAAGTTATGCGCCAAATGACGCCGTCACTATATCAGTGCGTCGACGAAGTCCTTGGCGTCAAAGGGGATCAGGTCGTCGAGTTTCTCGCCCACGCCGACATAGAGGACGGGGAGCTCGAGTTCAACGGAGATGGCGATGACCACGCCGCCTTTTGCGGTGCCGTCCAACTTGGTGAGCACGATGCCGTCAAGATCGATCGCCTCGGAAAAGATCTGCGCCTGCTGGACGCCGTTCTGTCCCGTCGTCGCGTCAAGGACGAGATATTTGCGGAAATCCGCATCCGGAAGCTCGCGGTCCACGACGCGGCAGATCTTTTTGAGCTCTTCCATGAGGTTCTTTTTGTTGTGCAGCCTTCCCGCGGTGTCCACGAGGATGACATCGGTGCCCTTCGCTTTTGCGGAGGAGATGGCGTCAAAGACGACGGCGGCGGGATCGGCGCCTTCGTTGTGTCTGATGACGCGCACGCCCGCGCGCTCACCCCACACTTCGAGCTGTTCGCTCGCGGCGGCGCGGAAGGTGTCCGCGGCGGCGATGACGACGCTCTTGCCCTGCTCGCGGAACATATGGGCGAGTTTGCCTATCGCGGTGGTCTTGCCCACTCCGTTGACCCCGGAAAGCAGGATGACGAGAGGATAGGAATAGGGCTCCACCTCATACTCGATGTTGTCCACGAGGATCTCTTTCAGTATTCCTTTGGCATCCTCGGGCGCCTTGATCTTCTCGCGGAAAGCGCGGTCTCTGAGATCCTCCACGACGCTCTCCGCCGCGGTGATGCCCACGTCGCCCGCGAGCAATGCCTCTTCCAACGAATCGTAGAACTCGTCGTCGAGTTCACGTGCCGAAAAAGCGTAAAAGAGTTTTTTTGCTATGGAGTCTTTGGTCTTTTTTATGCCTTGTGCGATCTTTTGAAAGAATCCCATTTAACCCTCCCTGTTGATCTTGTCCGCGCGCTTGACCGCCTCGTCGAAGGAAATGGAGACGATCTTGGTGACGCCCTTCTCCTCCATGGTGACGCCGAAAATGGTGCTGGCGTGGCGCATCGTCGCTTTGCGGTGAGTGATGACGATGAACTGCGTCTCCTCCGAGAACTTTCTGAGATATTCCGCAAAGAGGTTGGCGTTGGAGTCGTCGAGAGCGGAGTCTATCTCGTCCAGCACGCAGAACGGCATCGGCTTGAGCATGAGGATGGCGAAGAGGATGGCGATCGCGGTGAACGCCTGCTCGCCGCCGCTGAGCAGCGATATGTTCTGCAATCTCTTTCCGGGAGGCTGCGAGAAGATCTCGATGCCCGCTTCGAGAGGATCGTCCGTCTCGGAAAGATCGAGCTTGAGGTCGCAGCTGCCGCCGTTGAAGAGCTTGACGAAAGTCTCGTGAAAATTGGTGTTGATCTGGTTGAATGCTGCAAGGAACTTGCTGCGCATCTCTTCGGTTATCGTATTGATGACCTGCTGTATGTCACGGCACGCTTGCAGGATGTCGTCGCGCTGGGCGGTCTGCTCTTCGAGACGCGCCTCGGAATCGGCAAGATCCTGCACGGCGAGCGGGTTCACTTCGCCCAGTTTCGCGATGGATTTTTTGAGTTCGGCGATGATGCCTTTGGCGCCGTGATGCTCGAAGTTTTCGTCTTTGAGCGGGAGCGCAGAGGTGTAGGTGAGGTCGTATTCCTCCAGGATGTGCTGTTGCAGATACGCGTTCTGATTGTCCACGCTCTCCAACATATTTTCGTCGCGGATCTTCTTTTCCGAAAGCGCCGTCCTCTCCTCGGTGAGACGGGTCCTGTCCGCGTCGAGCGCAACGATGCGCTCCGAGAGTTTGCGCTTCATCTCGCTGAGTCCGGCGATCTGTTTTTCCAGCTCTTCGATGCGTCTCTTGTCCTCTTCCGAAAACACGGTCTTGGAGGGCGCGGTGCGGATCTTTTCCAACTCCGCGGTGCGCGAGCCGAGCTCCGCGGCGAGCTCCTCTTTTTCGTTTTTCAGCGCATTCTCCTCACGGCGCAGGCGGAAGAGCTCGGTGTCGTAGCCGTCTATGGCGTTCTTCTGTTCCGCGATCTTCAGGCGGAGCGCCATGACCTCTTCGCTCAGCGTCTCGCGCTCGGACTTCTGCTCCGTCCCCTGCGAGCGGGACGCCTCGATGAGAGCGCCGTACTCTTCCTGGCGCTGTTTGACGTCCGTCTCCATGCGGTCGATGTCGGTGAGACTGTCCGCGAGCGCCTTTATGATCGCCTTGACTTTCTCGAGTTCCTCGGCGTCGGCGGCGATCTCTTTGCGCAGCTGCTCCACGGTCTCGGCTGCCTGACGCGCCTTATTCTCGTTGAGCCCCGTCTCGATGCTGACCTCGGAGATGCGGGCGGAAATGCCCTGCAATTCCTCTTCCGCGGCGGCGATCTCGGCAAGTCTTTCCTCGCGCTGCGCTCCGAGGCTTGCGATGCGCGCTTTCATCCTGTCCACATTGGCTTTCGCCTGTTCGATCTGCTTTTCCTGGGAAAGGAGACCGGAATTCTGTGTGCGGCGGGAACCGCCCGTGATCTCGCCGCCCCTGGCGTATATCTCGCCGTCCAGCGTCACAATCTTGAAACCCTGATTATACTTCTTGTAAAGGCGCTCCGCCGTGGACATGCCGTCCACGACGACCGTCGTTCCGAGAAGGGTCTGAACAAACGGATAGAACCTGGATTCGCACTCCACCAGATCCGCCGCGATCCCGAAACAGCCCTGCTCGTTCAGGGCGGGCATATACTCGCGCGCAAGAGACCTGGGTCTGCACGCGGTGAGCGGACGGAAGGTCACCCTGCCGTAGCTCTTCTGTTTGAGATAGGTGATGAGCGCAGCCGCGTCGCGCGGTTCCTCGACAAGGACGTTCTGCAACGCCGCGCCGAGCGCGTACTCTATTGCGGATTCATAGCCCTCGGGCACGGTGATGACCTCTGCGAGCACGCCCATGATGCGGCTTTTCAGCGCCGGATCGTGCTTGGCGTCGCGCATAAGCTGCTTGACCGCCTCCTGGTAGCCCTGATAATCGTCCTTGACGGAAACAAGCAGCCTGAGCTGTCCTTCCGCAAGACCGAGTTTGGAATTGAGGGTGACGACATCCGCTTCCAGCCCCTTGACCGCCTCCTGCGCGTCGAGTTTGCCGGAAAGCAGCTCGTTGTTTTTCTGTGAGAGCGCCCTCATCTCCTCCTTGCCCTTTTTGACATTGGTGTCATAGACGGAAAGGTCGGTCTCCGCCTCGTCCAGGCTCGCTTTCTTTGCCGAAAGCATCTCCTGAAGATTTTTGGCACGCTCCTCGTTGATGGCTTTTTCCGCTATGATGCCGGACTGATTGCCTTTGAGTTCGCCGAGCCGTTTCAAAGCCTCGACGTATTCGTCGTTCTTGCTGGCAAGCTCGCTCTCTCTGCCCTCGATATCGCGGGAAAGAAAGCCGAGCTTCTTGCTCTTTGCCTCGAATTCCTTTGACGCTTCGAGATAAGCCGCCGTCTCCGCCTGCTTACGCTCCTCGCATTTCTTGATGAGCCCCTCCGACACGGAGATCTGCGCTTCCGCGGACTTCAATTCGCCGTTAAGACGGTTGATCTCCGCCTGCAGATTGGAGATGCGCTCCTTGACAAGGTTCGCCTGCCCCATGGTGCGCTCTGCGTCCACTTTGAGGGCGAGCAGCTCGGAGTTGCTCTCCTCGGCGAGCCTGTCCACGCCGCCGGACTCGCGCAGGCATTTCTCGTATTCGTTGACGCAGTCGTTGAACTGCTTCTCCTTTTCCTGCAATTCCTTCTGAGTCGCAGCGATGCGGTCGTATATGCGTTGCTTGATCTGCTGCGCGTTCTCGTAGTTGTAGATGTAAAGGTTGACTTCCTGCTTTTTCAGCTCTTCGCGGAGCGCCGCGGCTTTGAGTGCGGTCTCCGCCTGCTTCCTCAGAGGACCTATCCTGCGCTCGATCTCGGCGATGACGTCGCTCACCGCATTGAGGTTTATGCGCGTCTTCTCCAGCTCGTTTTCGGAATTCCTGCGCTGTTCGCGTGCCTTGGAAATGCCTGCCGCTTCTTCGAATATCTTGCGCCTCTCCTCGGGCTTTGCGGACATTATCTCGTTGACTCTGCCCTGTCCGATGATGCTGTAACCGTCCTTGCCGACGCCGGTGTCATGGAAAAGATTGACGATGTCGCGCTTGAGACAACGCGTGCGGTTGATGTAATATTCGCTCGCAGCACTGCGGTCCATCTTTCTCGTGATGAGCACTTCGTCGAAAGGCAGCGAGGGGAAAAGCTGTTTGTCGCTGTTGTCGAAAAGAAGAGACACCTCGCAATAGGACATTTTGCCCCTGGTCTCGGTGCCGTTGAAAATGACGTCGGTCATCACCTTGCCGCGGAGCTGCTTGGCGCTCTGTTCGCCGAGCACCCATCTTATTGAATCCGAAACATTGGACTTTCCGCACCCGTTCGGACCGATGATGGCGGTGAACCCGTCCTGAAAGGGGATGTCCGCCTTGTCCGCAAAGGATTTGAACCCGCGGGCTTCGATTTTCTTAAGTCGCATATCATTCTCCCGATTTTAGGACAGTATAGCACGGAGCGGGCGCGCACACAAGCGAAAAGGAAAATGTTTCACAAAATTTGCGAAACATAAAAACCGTGTGAAACACACGGTTAAAACGCAATTTTATTCGGTTAGATAGCGGAAAACAGCAAAATCATCTCCGTGAAACAATGGGGCATCGGGGATCATTTTTTTGCTTTTTGCCCGCGGCAAGGGCTTTGAGCGCCTCTTCCGCCGCGGCTTGCTGCGCCTCGCGTTTGCTCGCGCCGCTCCCTCGCCCCGCCACAACGCCGCCGAGAAGGAGCGAGAATGTGAACTCGGGCATGTGCGGCGCGCCGGTGCGCTTCTCTTCGCGGTACTCTGCCGAGATCCCCTTCTTCATCGCATATTCGTTGACCCGCGACTTTGCGTCCAAGCGTTTGGCGCTCTCCGCCGCAGCCGCGATCTCGTCAGAAAGGACGTCCAGCACAAACCTCTCCGCCTCTTCTAGCCCGCCGTCCAGGTATATCGCCGCGGTCAAAGACTCGAAAAGATCGCACTTGACGGAGGAATGATCGCTCACTCCGCTCTTTCGCTCATTCTCTCCCGTGATGAGTTCCCCGGATATGCCCAGACGGTCTATCGCCGCAGCGAGAGGACGCTCGCTCACGACCGACGCGCGCATCTTGGTGAGACCGCCCTCGTCCGTGTCTGCATATGCGTCATACAGTCTGCGCGAGACGATGAACCCGAGCACGCTGTCGCCGAGGAACTCGAGGTTCTGATAGTTGTCGCGCGCGTTCGCGGACGCATGCGTAAAAGCGCGCTCGAGAAGCGCGCCGTCACGAAAGGTATATCCTATCTTTTCTTCAATCTTCTTTGCGTTCATCTGCGGATGCGGGGTCTTCGGTCGCCTGCACCGAAGCTCTGATCTTCTCGACGACTCCGGATTTCGCGAGCTTGCGCGCTTGCAGGATGCTGGCGCATATGGACTTACGTTTGGAAGCGCCGTGCGCCTTGACGACGACCTTGTTCACGCCGAGGAAACATGCCCCGCCCTGGCTGTTGTAGTCCATCCTCGTCTTGACTTCTTTGAGCACGGGTTTGAGCATGAGCGCGCCGAGCTTGGCTTTCAGCCCTCCCTTCTTGATGCCATCCATCAGGATGGAGAAGATGGCGCCCGCGGTGCCTTCCGCGGATTTCAGCGCGATGTTGCCGTTAAACCCGTCCGCGACCACGACGTCGAAGTCGCCGGAGAGCATGTCACGCGCTTCGCAGTTGCCCTTGAAGTCGATGTAGGGGGAGGCTTTGAGCAATTCAAACGCCTCGCGGTTGAGCTCGCTGCCTTTTTTGTCCTCCGCGCCGTTGCTGAGCAGACCGACAGAGGGTTTGACCGTGCCCGTCATCGCGCAGGAGAAGGCGCTCGCCATGATGGCAAAATGCAGGAGGTTCAGCGGCTTGCAGTCCACGTTCGCGCCGCAGTCGCAGAGCACGACCGGGGTGCCTTTGACGGTGGGAAGAGCGGGTGCGAGCGCGGGACGGGAGACGCCCTTTATCCTGCCGAGTTTCATATACGCGGCGACGAGCACCGCGCCCGTAGCTCCCGCAGAAACGAACCCGAGAGCGTCCGCGTCGGACGCCAGCATTTCAAGCCCTTTCACGACGGAACTGTCCTTCTTTGCCTTGACCGCGGCGGTCGGAACGTCATCGTTGGTGATGACCTCGCTCGCGTGCACGATCTCCAGCCTTGCGACGTCGTAGGTCTGCCCCGCCAGTACGTTTTCTATCTGCGCACGGTCGCCGACGAGCACGACATGCAGGCTCTTTTTCTCTTTGAGAGCGTCCAGCGCGCCGAGGACTATCTCTTTCGGTGCGTTGTCACCGCCCATGGCGTCAACGATGATCTTCATTTCTCCTCCCCTGAGACGCGGCTGGCGCGTCTGCCCTTCAAGCAAAAAAAGAGAGCGGGGTGCGCTCTCTTGATTGTCACTTCTCTTCTTTGGGTGCGACGACTTCCTTGCCCTTGTAGTAACCGCATTTGGGGCACACGGTGTGGCTCTTGATGAGCTCTTTGCACTGGGGGCACTCGACAAGTCCGGGAGCGGAGATCTTCCAGTTGGCGTAACGGGAGTTCGTCTTGGACTTGGAAACTTTATTTTTGGGAACTGCCATTTATCTTTCCTCCGATTGATGTTGTTCTTATAGTGCTCGTATGATTATATATAATCGCGCGAAAGTTGTCAAACGCTTTCACGCAATTTGCGGGGCGAAGGCGTTTTGCGGCTTTCTACGCCCCATTTGCGCCTTTTTCGGGCAAAGATGCGAGCCTTACGCCTTCTTTGCGACGAGCGCCGCGGTCTCGCGGGCGATGGAGAGCTCCTCGTTGGTGGGGAGCACTATGACCTTGACGTAACTTTCGGGGTCGGAGAGGATGTGCAGCCCTTCCGCCCTCTTCTCATTCTCCTCGAAGTCGAAGACCACGCCGAGATATTCCATCCCTTCCATGACCAGCCGGCGCATATAGGAGCTGTTCTCGCCGATGCCGCCGGTGAAGACGATGGCGTCCACTCCGCCGAGCGCCGCCGCGAACGCGCCGATGTACTTCTTGATGCGGTAAGCCGCGGCTTCCACCGCGAGCGCCGCCTTCTCGTTGCCCTCGGAGATGGCTTTTTCCAGGACGCGCATGTCGGAATCCAGCTCGCTTATCCCCAGCATACCGCACTTTTTGTTGAGATACTGCACGGTCTCCTCGGGAGTCATGCCGAGCTTTTCGCGCAGGAACTCCACCGCCGCGGGGTCGATATCGCCGCTTCTCGTGCCCATGATGAGCCCTTCCAACGGAGTGAAGCCCATGGAAGTGTCGATGCACTTGCCGTCCTTCACCGCCGAGATGCTGGAACCGTTGCCGAGGTGGCAGATGATGATGCGGCTGTGCTCCGCACCGAGATATTTCACCGCCTCTTCGCTCACGAACTTGTGGCTGGTGCCGTGGAAACCGTACTTCCTGATCTTGTGCTGCTGATAGACGGAATACGGGATGCCGTACATGAACGCCTTGGGCGGCATGGTGCTGTGGAATGTGGTGTCGAAGACCGCCACCATCGGCACGCCGGGCATGACCTCGCGGCAGCTCTTGATGCAGGCGATGTTGCCGGGCATGTGCAGAGGTCCGAGCTCCGCATTCTTCTCGCAGATGCGCACCACCTCATCATCGATGACGACGGAGGAATGGAAGTCCTCGCCGCTGTGCAGCACGCGGTGACCGACAGCGCCTATCTCGCTTACGGACGAGATCGCTCCCGCTTCCTTGTCCACAAGGGCTTGGAGCACGAGTTCGATCGCCTCTTTATGAGTGGGCATATCCTGCTCTTTTTTGAGAGTTCTGCCGTCCGCGGTCTTCTGGGTGAGAGAGCCTCCTTTCATGCCGATGCGGTCGCAGAGACCTTTCAGGAGCATGGTCTCGTTCGCGATGTCGATGAGCTGATATTTGAGGGAGGAACTCCCCGCATTGATGACGAGTATGTTCATATTTCCCTCACTTTACGGATTGAAGCGCCGTGATCGCGGCGACGGCGACGATGTCCTCCGCCACGCAGCCGCGGCTGAGGTCGTTGACGGGAAGCGCGAGACCCTGCATGATGGGACCGACCGCCATGCAATGGCCGAAGCGCTGAGCGAGTTTATAGCCGATGTTGCCCGCGTCGAGGTTGGGGAAGACGAGGACGTTCGCTTTGCCTGCGACGCTGCTGCCGGGGGCCTTTCTGTCGCCGATCTCTTCGCATATCGCGGCGTCGAGCTGAAGCTCGCCGTCCACGTCGATGTAGGGATGCGCGGCTTTGACGAGAGCGTATGCCTGGCGCACCTTTTCCACGGACTCGTGCTGTGCGCTACCCTTGGTGGAGAAGGAAAGCATCGCGATCTTGGGCTCCACCTCGACGATCTGTTTAGCGCTGAAATACGCCGCCTGCACGATGTCGGAAAGCTGCTCCACCGTGGGATAAGGGATGACAGCGCAGTCCGCAAAGATGAACGCGGGCGCATGAGCATATTCGAAATGCTCGGGGGGGATCATCACAAAGCAGCTGGACACGCTCTTGATGCCGGGAGCGGCTTTGATGACCTGGAACGCCGCACGGGAAACATCCGCGGAGGAGAACACCGCGCCGCCCACGACGCCGTCCACATCCCCGCACTTCAACGCGGTGCAGGCATAGAACATATTGTTGCCCTTTATGGTGCGCAGGGCGACTTCCTCGGTCATGCCCTTTTCCTTGCGCAGCTCATAGAGCTTTTTGGCATATTTTTCGACATATTTGTCGTTCGCGCCCGGGTCACGGAAGGTGACGTTCGCGAATTTATAGTCGGGAAATTTGGCTCTGATCTCCGCCTCGTTGCCGATGAGGACGATCTTGCCTATCTTTTCGCGGGTGAAGATCTCCGCCGCTTCGGCGACCCTGGGATCGGTGCCTTCGGCGAGTGCTATGGTCTTTTGCAGCTTTGCCGCTCTTTGGAGCAGATGATCGAGAAATTCGGACATAATTACCTCAACTTGCTTTATCTCATTGATTTATCGGTTGATGAGTTATATTATAGAACCAACGCACCGAAAATGCAAGGAATCGAAGGAGGCTGTTTGTGAAAATCGCGGCGGTCATTGCCGAATACAATCCCCTTCACAACGGGCATGTCAAACTGCTCAAAAAAGTGAAGCGCGAAGTCAAGCCCGAAGCCCTCGTCGTCGTGATGAGCGGCTCTTTCACCGAGCGCGGCGACATCTGCGTCGCGGACAAATATACGCGCGCGAAGTGGGCGGTCGAGTGCGGAGCGGATCTCGTCATCGAGCTCCCCACCGTCTACACCCTCTCCCCCGCCAAGTCCTTTGCAGAGGGCGCGTTGAAGACCCTCTCCATGCTCGGGGAATTCACCCTCTGTTTCGGCACGGAGACCAAGGAGCTCGAAGAGCTCGCCTATGTCGCGGAATTCATGCGCAGCGAATCCAAGGATATGCGAAACATGCTGCGAGGCTATCTTTCCGAAGGCTACTCCGTGGCAAAGTCCCGCACCATGGCGCTCGACCTCATACACCCCGATTACGCAAACCTGGTCAAGGCGCCCAACAACATCCTCGCCGTCGAATATCTCAAAGCGGGCGCGGCGTACGGCGACAAGGTGCAATATCACAGCGTTGAAAGAAAGCCGGACAACAACCGCACGATAGTCTCCTCGACCAAGGTGAGAACCATGATGCAGGAAGGCAAAGATTTCTCCGCCTTTGTGCCCGAGTGCGTCGTCATCCCCCACCCCACCGATACGGCAAAATACGGCACCGTGTCCACATACTCCATGCGCACCAAGACCGCGGCGGAGCTTGCGGACATCGCCAACATCTCCGAGGGGCTGGAAAACCGCATCTCAAAGACGGATTTCAACACGTTCGAGGAATTTCTCAGGCTCACCACCAAACGGTATACGCGCTCCACGATCAAGCGCATCGCCGCGTCATCCACCGTCGGCATCACCAAGGATCTGGTCGCCCTCGCAAAGAAAAACAAGCCTTACACGACCGTGCTGGCGGCAAACGAACGCAAGAAAAAGAAGCTCTTCGCACTGCTTGCCGCAAGCGACGGATACTTCTATTTCAAACCCTCCGACTGTCCCGCGGATTCCCCCGTCCGTCCCCTCATAGACCTGGACGAACGCGCCGCGAAAGTTCTCCGTCTCTGCCGCGCAGATGACAAAACAAACGGTTCGGAAGAATAATCCGCAACAATAAAACACCGATTCGGTCAATTCGCCGCGCCGCGGCAAAAAGGAGAGATCATGGGTCCGGCAAAAAAAATCATGCGAAAGATCTCGCTGCTCGTCAACAAGATCACGGGCGGGACGGTGCAGAACCTCAACACGGGCTCGGCACGCGGAGAGGCATTTCCCGGCATGGCGGAAGCCTGCCGCAAAGCCGCCGCGGACGGCAGCGTGCTGCTCCTCAACGACGGCGTCCTGCCTCTCGCCTCGGACAGCCGTGTCGCTCTCTTCGGAAGGGTGCAGCGGGACTGGTTCTATGTGGGCTACGGCTCGGGCGGCGATGTGCGCGCCCCCTATCTGGTCTCACCCGTCCAAGGGCTGAAAGCCGCGGGCGTCAAACTCGATGAGGAGCTTCTCGCCCTCTATCGCGAATGGACGGAGAAAAACCCCGCAGACCCCGGTTTCTGGGGACACTGGCCCCTCTCTCATCCCGAAATGCCCGTTCCCCGCGCGGCGGTCGCGGCTGCGGCGGAGCGCTGTGATGTCGCCGTCATACTTCTTGGGCGCGCCGCGGGCGAAGACCGCGACTGTTCTCTTTCCCCCGGCAGCTATTATCTGACCGCTCAGGAACGTCGGCTCATAGAAGATGTAGAAAGCGCATTCGAAAAGACCGTGATCGTGCTTGACATCGGCTCTCCCATCGATCTTTTGTGGACGGGAGAACTTCCGCCCTCCGCTCTTCTCATCGTGTGGCAGGGAGGAATGGAAAGCGGCAATGCTCTTGCAGACGTCCTGACCGGAAAGCGCGAACCGGGCGGACGGCTCACGGACACGATCCCGCGCAAATTTTCCGACAGCCCCGTCTCATCCGCCGTCGACACGGCTGCGGTGTGCGAATATTCCGAAGACATCTATGTCGGCTACCGCTATTTCGAGACATTCGCAAAGGAAGAAGCGCTCTTCCCCTTCGGCGCAGGCATGGGGTACACTTCCTTTTCCGTCTCGGACGCGAAGACCTCTTTCGACGGGACGCGGGTCACGGTCACGGCAAAAGTGACCAACATCGGCGCGCGCACGGGGCGTGAGGTGCTTCAGCTCTACATCAAGGCGCCCGGCACGGCGCTTCCCCGCCCCGCTCGCGAACTCGCCGCGTTCAAAAAGAGCGGCGAAATACTTCCCGGCGGCAGCGAGATTGTCGCTCTTTCATTCGCGATCGACGACTGCGCCGCATTTGACGAAGAGAACTCCGAATGGGTGACGGAAGAAGGAGAATATGCGCTTTTCCTAGGGAAAAACGTGCGCGACGCGGAACATATCGGCACCGTCACGGTCCCTACCGCAGCAAGAAAAAAGGTGATGTCCGGGGCGGCGCCCGTGCATCCCTTCATGCGGCTAACGTCCGAAAGCGGCAAGCCCGTATACAAAAGCGTACCGCTTTCGCGGACGGATCTCAGAGCCCGCATCGCGAGCAAACTGCCGGACGAACTCCCCGTCCCTCAAGGGAACGTAACTTTCACGGACGTCAAGGCAGGAAAAAGGAGCGCGGAAGAGCTCGCCGCCACACTTTCGGATGTTGACTTGGAAGCGATCTCGCGCGGCGACTACACCATGAACAGCCCTCTCGGCGCACAAGGAAATGCGGGCGCGCTGGGCGGAGTGACGGAAAGTATGCGCACAAAGGGGATCCCCGCGGCAACGACTACGGACGGACCTTCCGGCATCAGACTTGCCGAGACCTGCTCACTGCTCCCCTCAGGGATCGCTCTCGCCTCCTCATGGGACACGGAGAGCGTGCGCGAACTCACAGCTCTGCTCGGACAGGAGATGCGCGCGAAAGGCTCGGATATCCTGCTGGCACCCGGCATGAACATACACCGCACCCCTCTCGGCGGCAGAAACTTCGAATATTTCTCGGAAGATCCCGTGCTCACGGGCAAGATCGCCGCAGCATACATAAAGGGAGTGCAGTCTGCAGGCGTCTCCGCCTGTCCCAAACACTTTGCCTGCAACAACCGCGAACGCAACCGCACTCATAACGACTCGCGCGTCTCGGAACGCGCTCTGAGAGAGATCTATCTCAAAGGGTTCGGCATCGCGGTCAAAGAGGGAAAGCCTCTCAACATCATGACCTCGTACAACAAGATCAACGGCGTTTGGGGGCACTACAACTATGACCTCGTCACCACCGTGCTCCGCGATGAGTGGGGATATGACGGCTGCGTGATGACAGACTGGTGGATGCGTTACGCCCCCAGCCCGGAATTCCCGAAAGTGCGCGGGAACGGCTACCGCGTGCGCGCCCAGGTGGATGTGCTGATGCCGGGCGGGAAACGCACGGGGAAGCGCAAACCGGACGGGACGCTTACGGAAACTTTGGGCAAACCGGACGGGATCACGCGCGGCGAAATGCAGCGCACGGCGGCGAACGTCATCCGTATGCTCGCCCGTCTCGACACACTGCCACGCGACAATAAATAATGTTTTATCGGACATATTACAAGCATAAAACGCCGTTTCGAACAAATCGGACGGCGTTTTGTTTTTCATTCCCGTCAGGCATCCCGCGCTGTCCGCGACGATCAGAAGAACATCTCCCGGGATCTCGCTCGGCTGCCTTTGCGCGGAGACCCGCACCGTATGCGATGATGCACACCGTACTCCCCGCAAACGAATAACGCCGACAAAAAAGACATATGTTCTTTTGTGGACACCCGGCGCGTCAAATACCTGCTGAAAAGAGCCGCCCCGGCAGCCGCCGTCGCCGCATTCATGCTGATGATCGTGATCAGACCCGATCACTTTCTGGACTCGGCGTCGCGCGGGCTGCTGCTTTTTGCAACATCCGTGCTTCCCGCGGTGTTCCCCTTCTTTTTCTGTTCCTCACTGCTCACAGCGCTCGGTGCGGCAAATGCACTCTCCCGTGCCGGCGCGCGTCCCGTCGGCGTGCTTTTCAACTCGCCGCCCGCAGGCGCGTACGTCCTCGCGCTCTCCATGCTCAGCGGCTACCCCATCGGCGCCGCGACGACTGCCGACCTCTTCAAACGCGGCATAGTGGACGAACAGGAAGTGAAACGCATCGCGTCGTTCACATCGACGTCCGGGCCCATATTCGTGCTCGGGACTGTCGGCGCCGCCGTATTCGACGACCCGGTATGCGGCGCGGTGATCCTTGCCGCGCACTATGCGGCAGCCCTCACCACAGGCATTATCTTCCGAGGAAGAAAGAAACGTACGCCATCATCCCCCGTCGTCAGGATGTTCGCCGAGGATGCCGACAGCGCCTTGCAGCAAAGCATCGCGTCTTCCACGATGGCGATGCTTGCCGTCGGGGGTTACGTCGTGGTCGGCAACATGCTCATCGACGCATTCGATCTCGCGGGATTTTTCACCCTGCTCGGCAGCATCCCGGGACGCGGCGCGGCGGACTGCATCACCGCGCTTGCGGCAGGCGCGATCGAGATGACCAGAGGGACGATGGCTGCCGCCGCGATCCCCGACATCAGGCTCGCCGTCGCTTGTGCATGCGCCATAGTGTCCTTCGGCGGGCTTTCGGTCCTGCTCCAAAGCCACGCGTTTCTCTCGCGCTGCAACATGAAGTTTTCCGCCCTCTTAGCGCGAAAGACGGTGCAAAGCGTTGCCGGGTTCATATATGCGGGGGTTTTTTCACTAATTATTTTCACTAATTTATGACATAAATTGTTGACTATGCGCGGCCGCGGTCAATATGCTTTACGTAAAGGCAACATTCTGCCGAAATTCACGGAGGAAAATTATGACCGAAAACCGATGCAACACTGTGCTTGTTGCTTACTCTGCTTTACCCAAAATCCTGAAAGAATGCGACGCCGCGTTCAATTCCCGCCTTCAAAGCAGCTTTATGAGCGCCCATTTGCAGCGCGGGATCTCCACGGAGAAACTTGTGCGGGAAATGATCGACATAAATAGGCGAAAACTTGCTCTGTTACAGTTGAAAGAGACCGTCGAAAACGCCGCCGGTTCCATGCCCTCGGCGCTCTCAGAGATCCTCATCCTGCGGTTTGTCAAAGGCAAGACCTTCCAGGAGATCGCAGACACACAAAACATTTCCGTCCGCACGGCATTCAGGCGCTTCGACCGCGCCCGCGACGAATTCGCACGAGCCCTCGACCGCCTCGGTCTTGACGAAAAGACTTTCCGAAAACACTATCTCACGGACCCTGTCGTCTCCGCCGTATGCGCCCGCATTGACGACGGCGAGTACTTCACCGCAAAAAGCATCAGGGAGTGAAAAATCGCAGGTTCGGGCGGACGCTTCAAATGGGGTGTAGCGTCGTATTCAAGCACGCTCGAGATGGGGTGTGCGTCCCGCGAGTTATACGGCGTACTCAAAAACGCTCTCTCAAGCTGTTCGTCTCGGGGGTGCTCGCTCATAGGTTGCGGCGTGCTCAAAGGAATAAATAAGCTTCCGTCCCCTGACATGGGAGTGTTGTGAATCCCCCTCCTGCGGGTTTGAGCAAGGGTTCCATCGTGTTCAGGCGCGCTCTATCAAGCCACTCGTCTTACTCAAGCGCGCTTCGAATGGGCTGTTCGTCTCGCGGGTTATCTTGATATCCCCCTCCTTCCCTTCGGGCTTTCCTCCCCCGTGTCCGATTAAAGTGCAGTCCTCGCATCTTGCGGGACTGACTTAACATTTCTACAAAAGTTTTAATATCGCACCAACATAACCGAGCGGAGAACTGCACATACTGAAAACCCGGCACGGGCGGAGGAATTCGGCACTCGCAAATTAAAGCCCGTGCCTATTTAGGTTTACGGCGTTGCTCGGCACTCACTTAGCGCGCCGCGACTTGCAAGAGCAGGCGCAAGCGCCCGCTGTGCAAGTTTGGCTGAGCGGCGCGTAAAACCGTCTTCGAAAAAGAAGCGGCGTGCTCAAGGACGCTCTATCAAGCTCTTCATTGCCTGAGGGCGATATTTCGATGAAGTGCGCGAAAGAGCCACTGTCAGGGAGCGGAGCGTACACGGACGTACGTGAGCACCATGACAGTGGCTCTGACAAAGCAATTCGCGAAATAGCGCCGTCAGAACTGAGGGCAATATTCGGATGAAGAACAAGGAAAAGCCCCCGTCGGGAGGCGGAGCGTACAGAAACGTACGTGAGCATCCACGATGGGGGCTTTGACGATGTTATTCGCCGAATAGTGCCCTCAGTCAGCGGAATTTTTTCATGTAGTAGGCGTAATGCGCAAACACTATCCCCGCATCTTCCAGCTCTTTGTTCCAGCGTTTGACCCACTCGAGGGTGTAGTATCCGGGGTACTCGTTGTAGCGAAGGGTCTCGATGGCTTCTTTGACGGGGACGTCGCCGTAGCCCATCATACGGTAGGAGACTTTGCCCTTTTCGATGACGCTGTCTTTCAAGTGCACATACTTTATCTTGCCGCCGAGGTTGGAGACGGTCTGCGCGATGCTCTCGTCGTTGAAGCGGTAGGGATGATGGACGTCCCAGAGGGCGCCGCCGCCTTCGCCCACTTCGTCGAGGAAGCGCGAAAGAAGTGCGGTGTCCACAAACAAACCGTTGGTCTCGATGAGCGGGGTGACTCCGCTGCCCTTTGCATAGGAGACGACCTCCTCGTACTGCTTCTTGCAAAGGTCGATGTCGCCGCCGTCGAAGTAGGGCTTGTCTGTGGACATGACGCGGACGAACTCCGCACCCACCTTTGCCGCGAGGTCGATGTACGCCTTGGCTTCATCAACGCTCTTGCCCTTGGCGGAATGATCCGCAAGCGCGGCGCCCGAGGTGAGCATGGCGATCTTGATGCCGGTGCGCTCGATGAGCTCCTTGGTGCGGGCAAAGTCCTCGGTGAACTCTCTCATGGCGGGGGCATATATCTCTCCCCCGATGCCTCTGATCTCGATGGCGGTGTAGCCGAGGTCTTTCGCGGCGGAGATCATGTCGCCGAAACGCCAATCCGGGCACCCTATCGTGGAAAAACAAAGTTTCATCATAATCCGCCTCCTTATGCTGTCTCGATGTTCGCCGCGTCCTGAAGCTTGAGGATCTCGATGGCTTCTTCGCGGAGCTTGAATTTCTGGATCTTGCCGCTCGCCGTCACGGGGAACGCGTCCATGAAGCGCACATAGCTGGGCACTTTGTGCCTTGCCATATGCGATTTGACGAGGTCTTTGACCTCCTGTTCGGTCATGGTCTCGCCCTTTTTCAGGATGATGCACGCCATGATCTCCTCGCCGTACTGCTTGCTGGGGACGCCGATGACCTGGACGTCGCTGATCTTGTCGCAGGTGTAGAGGAACTCCTCGAGCTCCTTGGGATAGATGTTCTCGCCGCCGCGGATGATCATGTCTTTTATCCTGCCAACGACTTTATAATATCCCTCCTCATCGACGGTGCAGAGGTCGCCGGTGTGCAGCCAGCCGTCCTCATCGATCGCCTGTTTGGTGGCTTCGGGCATCTTGTAGTAGCCCTTCATGATGTTGTAGCCGCGGGCGAGGAACTCGCCGGGAGTGCCGACGGGCACTTCGAGATTGGTCTCGGGGTCGACGATCTTGCACTCCACGCCGGGGAAGGCGCGTCCGACTGTCGCGACGCGTTTTTCGAGGGAATCCGTCGTGGTGGTCATGGTGCAGCCGGGAGAAGCCTCCGTCTGACCGAAGACGATGACGATGTCGCGCATGTTCATCTTGTCCACGACCTTCTTCATCACTTCGATGGGACAGGGGGAACCCGCCATGATGCCCGTGCGCAGCGAGGAGAAATCGAACTTGTCGAAATCGTGGTGCTCGAGCATGGCGATGAACATCGTGGGCACGCCGTGGACGGCGGTGCACTTCGCGGTGCTGATGGCGTTCATCACGGGGACGGGACTGTATGCCTCCACGGGCACCATCGTCGTGCCGTGAGTGATGCACGCCATGGTGGCGAGCACCAGCCCGAAGCAATGGAAGAAAGGCACCACGATGCACAGCTTGTCCTCGTTGGTGAAAGCCATTCCGTCGCCGATGGTGTTGCCGTTGTTGACGATGTTATAGTGCGTGAGCATGACGCCTTTGGGGAAGCCCGTCGTGCCCGAGGTGTACTGCATGTTGATGACGTCGTGGCAGTCGAGCTCCGCCTCGCGCGCCTTCAGCACCTCGTCGGGGACGCTCTCGCCGAGCTTCATCAATTTGTCGAAGCCCATCATGCCCTGCGGGGTGTGCCCGTCCGCGAAGATCACTCTTTCGAGGAAGGGAAGCGCGGGATGAGAGACCTTGCCGTCCTCCGCGTTTTTGAGCTCGGGGATGAGTTCATTCACGATGTCGACGTAGTTGCTGTCCTTGAAGCCGCCCATCATGACGAGCACCTTGGTGTCCGACTGGGTGAGCAGATATTCGAGCTCGAAGATCTTGTAGTTGGTGTTGACGGTGACGAGGATGGCGCCGCACTTCGCCGCGCCGAAGAGGGTGAGCAGCCACTCGGGGATGTTGGTAGCCCAAATGGCGACCTTGTCGCCCTTCTTGACGCCGATGGAGATGAGCCCCTTTGCCACCTTGTCGGTGTCCTCGTCAAACTGTTTCCAAGTGCGATGATAATTGCGGGTGGTGTATTCCACCGCAGTTCTTTCCGGTATATCATGGGCGAGACCGTTAATGATCTGCCCCAAAGTTTTCTCTATGATTTGCATATAACTCCTGTTTTCAAACGTTTTTGATGTTGATCCCGAGATAGCGCTCGATGTCGAAGAGCGTCCACGGGAGCGTCTCCGGCGGATAGACTCTGAAGTCCATCCTCTGACCTCCTACGGGGTGGGCAAACCTGAGTTCGGCTGCCCACAGGCATAGCGGGAGTTTCATGCGTTCGCCGTGCCCGTAGCGCGCGTCCCCGAGGATGGGGGTGCCGTTGGCGGCAAGCTGGACTCTTATCTGATGTCCCCTGCCCGTATAAAGGTTGACGAAGAGCAGGCTGACATTGTTGGCTTTGTTGTAGTCGAGCTCCTTATAATCAAGCTCCGCATACTTGGCGCCTTCCGTAAGCTCGGGCACCATTTTCACGAGGTTCTGCTCCGGGAACTTTTTCAGCCAGCAGCGGAGCTTGTCCGCCCTGAAGCGGGGCTCTCCCTCCACGACGGCGAGATAGTGCTTCTCCACCTCACCGTTCCTGATCGCCTCGGAAAGGCGGGACGCGGCTTTGGAGGTCTTGGCAAACACCATGACGCCCCCCGTCGGACGGTCCAGCCTGTGCACGAGACCGAGATACGCCTCGCCCGGCTTGTCGTATTTTTCCACGAGATAACGCTTCAGGAGGTTGAGCATATCCGGGTCGCCCGAGCCGTCCTCCTGGACGGGCACCCCGTACGGCTTCACCACCACGAGCAAGTGGTTGTCCTCGTAGAGAATTTTCAAGTCTTTGTAGTCCATAGTTTCGGTTTTATCTCATCGTGTTGTATCTGTCAAGTGTTTGTTCCGTCATTTCCCCGCGTTTTCACCGAATGTCGCGAACGCCGTGCATCCCTGCGGGAGCACCAGCCCTTCCTCGGTGGCGAGCCCTATCTCATCGGCGTCGATCGCGGCGCTTTTCGGAAGGGAGAGACGGAGTATGTTCGCCATCACTCCGGGCTGCAATCCCGTAGTGTAGGAGTTCAGGCACACAAAGAGCGGATCCTCCGAGAGCACCTTTGCGACAAGGTCGCTAAGGTCGCTTATGCCCTCCTCTATCTTCCACTTCTCGCCGCCCGGTCCTCTGCCGAAACTGGGCGGGTCGAGGATGACCGCGTCATATCTGCGCCCGCGTCTGAGCTCCCGCTGAGTGAACTTGAAGCAGTCGTCCACGATATAGCGCATGAGCGCACCGTCCACCGCGGAGAGCTTTGCGTTCTCCCCCGCGCGCTCCACCATCGCTTTGGCGCCGTCCACGTGACAGACGTGCGCCCCCGCGGCTGCGCAGGCGACGGACGCCGCGCCGGTATATCCGAAGAGGTTGAGCACGCTTATCTCTCTCCCCGCTCCGCGGATGAGGCGGGACATCCTGTCCCAGTTGACCGCCTGCTCCGGGAAGAGACCGGTGTGCTTGAAGCCCATCAGTTTGAGCTTGAACCTGAGCTCCCGCCAGCCGACGGTAAAATCCTCGGGGACGGGACGGAGATAGTTCCACCTGCCACCGCCCGTGGAGGAACGCTCGTATATCGCAGCGATCCCTTTATAAGAGCGCAGCGGTTTTTGGGCGCGCCAGATGACCTGCGGATCGGGGCGAAGGAGGACGAGGTCCCCCCAACGCTCCAATTTCTCGCCGTCACCCGTTGCGATGACGGAATAGTCTTTCCAATCCGGCGCGACACGCATGGTTCAGCCTATCTTTTTGACGGAGAGCATGACCTTGTCTCCGTTGATGTCGAGTTCCTTCGCGTAGCCGTCGATGACCTCGGTGACGCTGTCGCAGAGGACGTCCTTTGCGAACTCCCCTTTCCTGAGCACTTCGAGGGCGACGCCTTCCGCACGGTAGCCCACCGCGATGTGATCGGTGACCTCGAAGCCCGCCTCTTTGCGCATTGTCTGGATCTTGCTGACGATCTCGCGCTCCGCACCCTCATAGATGAGTTCGTCGTCGAGAGAGGTGTCGAGGGCGACGGTGGTATCGCCGTCGGACTCGGATGAGAAGCCCTCTCTGCTCTTCACGGAGATGAGCAGGTCGTCCTCGGTGAGCTCGATCTTTTTGCCGTCCGCTTCCGTTGCATATGTGCCCGCACTCCTGACCGCGGCGACGATCTCGTCCGCGTGCTCGGCGAGGATCTGACGGATCTTGCCGAGGAGCGCCCCGAACTTGGGTCCCAGGGTCTTGAGCTGCGGTTTCAGCTCGTAACTGATGAACTTGCCGCTGTCCGAAGAGATCTGAACGTCCTTGACATTGAGCTCGTCCTCGACGAGAGCTTTGAGGGCTGCGGACAACTCTTTCTTGCCGTTGTAGATGAGACGACGGAGGGGCTGGCGGTTCTTGATGCCTGCGAGGTTCCTTGCCGCTCTTCCCAGCATGACCACCGCGAGGACGTCCTTCATCCCCTCTTCGAGGACGGGGTCTATCCTGCTCTCGTCCGCATTCGGGAAGTCGCAGAGGTGCACGCTCTCGGGAGCGTCCTTATAGAACGGCGTCACGAGGTTGCGGTACATCGTCTCTGCCATGAAGGGGACGTAGGGCGCGATGATCTTGGTGAGGGTGGAGAGGACGGTGTAGAGAGTGGTGTAAGCCGCCTCTTTGTCCTCGGTCATGCCGCTCCCCCAGAAACGGTCGCGGCAGCGGCGGACGTACCAGTTGGAGAGGACGTCCACATATGCGCCGATGGCGCGCGCTGTCTCGGTGATCTTATACTCGTTCAAGCCCTCGTCCACGAACTTGATGAGGGAGTTCAGCCCGCTCAGGATCCACTTGTCCATGACGGTGAGCTTGACTTTCGCGAGGTCATGCTCGGAGGGGTCGAACTTGTCGATCTCCGCATACAGCACGAAGAAGGCGTAGGTGTTCCACAGCGTGCCCATGAACTTGCGCTGCGACTCGCTGACGTTCTCCGCCGAGAAGCGGGAAGGCAGCCAGGGGGCGGAAGAGGTGTAGAAATACCACCTCGTGGCATCCGCGCCCTGCTTGTCGAGCACGCTGAACGGATCGACGACGTTGCCCTTATGCTTGCTCATCTTCACGCCGTCCTTGTCGTTGACGTGACCGAGGACGATGCAGTTCTTGAAAGGAGAGCTGCCGAAGAGCATGGTGGACACCGCAAGCAGGGTGTAGAACCACCCTCTCGTCTGATCCACCGCCTCCGAAATGAAATCCGCGGGGAAAGTCTCATCGAACACATCCTTATTCTCGAAGGGATAGTGCCATTGCGCAAAGGGCATTGAGCCGCTGTCGAACCAGCAGTCCAGCACCTCGGGGGTGCGGATCATCTCGCCGCCGCACTCGCACTCCCACTTCACTTCGTCGATGTAGGGACGGTGCAGTTCGATGTCCTCTTTGAGACCGCCGAGCTTCCTCAGCTCTTCACGGGAGCCGACAACGTGGATCTTGCCGCACTTGTTGCACACCCAGATGGGCAGCGGAGTGCCCCAATATCTCTCGCGGGAGATGCCCCAGTCGATGACGTTTTCGAGGAAGTTGCCCATCCTGCCCGTGCCGATGGTGGGGGGCATCCAGTTGACGGAAGCGTTGGACGCGAGCAGCTGCTCCTTGACCGCCGTCACCTTGATGAACCACGAACTTCTCGCATAATAGAGCAAGGGAGTGTCGCAACGCCAGCAGAAGGGATAGCTGTGGGTGAACATCAGCTCCTTGAAGAGCTTACCCTCCTCTTTCAGCCTCTCGATGATGAGCTTGTCCGCGTCCTTTGCGAACACGCCTTTGAGGTCGTACGCCGCATCCACGAAGCGCCCTCTGCCGTCCACCATCTGCACGAAAGGCAGACCGTAGTGCTTGCCGACGTTGCTGTCGTCCTCGCCGAACGCGGGAGCGATGTGCACGACGCCCGTGCCGTCCGTGAGGGTAACATAGCCGTCGCAGGTGACGTAGTATGCCTTTTCTTTCGCGCCCGTCTCGTAATCGAAGAGGGGTTCGTATTCGGCATACTCATACTCCTTGCCTTTCCTGACGGAGAGCTTTTTGTATTCGTCCTCCTTGAAGAGGCTCGAAATGAGCGCGTCCGCCATGATGTACTTTTCCTCGCCCACCTCGATGAGGGCGTAGTCTTCGGCGGGATTGACGCAGAGCGCGACGTTGCTGGGGAGCGTCCAGGGTGTGGTCGTCCACGCGAGAAAGAAGGTGTCCTTCTCCCCTTTCACGCGGAATTTGACGAAGACGGACTTCTCCTCCACGTCCTTATAGCCTTGAGCGACTTCGTGCGAAGAGAGCGCCGTTCCGCAACGGGGGCAGTAAGGGACGATCTTGTAGCCCTTGTAAAGCAGACCCTTGTCCGCCATCTGTTTCAGCGCCCACCACACGGACTCGATATATCTGTCGTCGTAGGTGATGTAGGGGTCCTTCATGTCCGCCCAATAACCGATGCGGTCGGACATGACTTCCCACTCGTGCTTATACTTCCACACCGACTCCTTGCACTTCTTGATGAAGGGCTCGATGCCGTATTTTTCGATCTCCTGCTTGCCGTCGATGCCGAGCTGTTTCTCCACCTCGAGTTCGACGGGAAGCCCGTGGGTGTCCCAGCCCGCCTTTCTTCTTACATAGTAGCCCTTCATCGTCTTGTAGCGCGGGATGATGTCCTTCATCACGCGGGTGAGGATGTGCCCTATGTGCGGCTTGCCGTTGGCGGTGGGAGGACCGTCATAAAAATTAAAACTTTCGTTGCCTTTGTTTTTTTCTACACTCTTTTCGAAGATCTCGTTTTCTTTCCAGAACGCGAGGACTTCTTTCTCGCGCTCCACAAAATTGAGAGAAGTGTCAACGGGTTTGTACATCGGTTGCCTCTTTATTATATAAAATTAGGAAGATTATACCTTAATCAAGCGCGGAACGCAACCGAATCACGCCTCTTTTTCGGATTTAGAAAGAGCGCGCGGAGAGTTGACATTTTCCCGCGTTGTGCTAAAATACTATCGTTGCCGTCCGGAGCGACACCCCCACGGCAGCGCAAACACCCTTGAACGCGAATGTAGTTTAATGGTAAAACAGCAGCTTCCCAAGCTGCGGTCGAGGGTTCGATTCCCTTCATTCGCTCCATCATCGCCGCGCGGCACCTGCCGTGCGGCGCTTTTTTGTGCGCTGCCGCCAACGCGCACTCGTTCGAATTATCTCCGCGCGCACCGTCACCCTTTTGAAAGCGGTTTAATGAAACTCCGAGCGTGATGTCGCTCGACACGATGTTATCTCATTCGGAGTGGAGCCACCTTATGAGCAGCTTGATAGGATGCACTTGAATACGATGTTTCTTTTTCAAACACGGAACTACGCGCCGCTCAGCCTCGTCGCAATCCGCGCGTCTTCGTCGCCGTGCGCCGCATTGCGGCGGTCGGCTCGCCTGTCGCGCGGTTGCTCCTCTTCGCGTCGTGAAAATGCGGAGACGTTCGCTTCGCTCCTCGTTCCTACGGAACTATCGCGAAGCTCACTCATTTTCACTCCGCGCGAATTAAAGCGGACAAGAGCGCCGCACCGAAGGTATAGCGATTGTTACACGAAGTGTCAATCGCGTCATTCCTCCGCCCCG
>CASDRL010000043.1 GCA_949283145.1 uncultured Clostridia bacterium
ATTCCTATCAGGGCATAAAGAAAAATCGCCCCGAACCAAAATTCAAAGGCGTCTGCAAAAAGTCTGTTTTAATCGAGATATAGGAGGAAAATCAATGATTATTGCTGTTCAAAAGTGTTCGGATGAGGTTAAACAAAGGCACGGTACCCTATGCTCGTCACGCTGTCAGAGATGGCGACAGAAATGAGAGAGTCGCAATCATAGAAGGCATAATCATTGATCTGATATTCCGAGACCACCGTCCCATCATATGCCGTAAAGCTATCGGGCAGAGTCAGCTCGGCCGCATCACCGAGATAGGCGACAAGATAACCGGTCTTGCCGTCCCAGAGGAAGCGGAAGCCGTCTTCGGTGTCGCTGAGCCACGAATCGCCTTCTTCCGTGTAGACATGCTTGGCATAGTAGCCGACATATCCGTTGTCATTGCTGCCCGCCGTGATATCGAGCGAACTCTTGTTGTACACCTCGATGAGCGCATAGCAGCCAGAGAAGGCTCCCCATCCTATGCTCGTTACACTACTTCCTATAGTAATCGAGACAAGATGACAATTTGCAAAAGCTCCTTCATCTATGCTTATCACACTGTCAGGGATGACGACGGAAATGAGGGAATAGCAATCCGAAAAGGCACCTTCTCCTATGCTCGTCACACCGTCGGGTATGATGGCATACTTCACACTCGGCTTAACATCCTTTAGCACGCCGTTTTCGATCAAATAATCGCTGATGACGGTCACGGTAACATTTCCGGCGGGGGCGGAGGAAGGGTCTATCTCATTGCCGCTCGCGTCCTTGAAGATCAGTTCGGTCACGCCATTGGGAAGAGAGTTCCAGCCCCTCGCGCTCATATACAACGACTCGACATTGTCGCCTTCGGTGAATTTGACGGGTTCATCCAGTCCGTCGCCCGTGAGGTCAAACGGGGTGGTGTTTTTCCAATTGGCGTAAAATATGGCATCTTCCCAAACGCGGTCGTCAAAGTCGATGCGCATGGCTTCGGCGTTCTTCCAGCCCTCTTTGGCGGTGTACCAGCCCATGAACATATAGCCGTCGCGGGTGGGCTCGGCAGGTTCTTGGATCTTGGAGCCGATTTGCACTTTGTGGGAGTCGCCGCCGCTGCCGCCGTTGCCGTCGAGGGTGATCTTGATCTTTTGCGAGGTGCCGTACGCGAGCAATGAGACGCGCTTGAACTCGCCTTTGTTGCCGAAATCGTCGGATATGAATATCGTATTGTTGGAATCAAGGGAGGAGAAATCGTACGACTCGGTCACTTTGCCGAAGTCCTCGTCCTTGTATGTCAATTCGAGCTGTCCGCCGCTCTTCTTCCATGTGCCTTTGTCCACATACTCTTCGCCCATGAAGATGCCGTGGTACTCGTAGTTCGTCGCATCAAAGCTGTAAAATTCGTTGGGATCGTCGATGTTAACATATATCCCGCGCACGCCGCAGAAACAGACCAACAAAGTTATGAGCGCGATGAGCAAAAGCCCGACGGGCAGCACCACTTTAAAGCCCCATTTCTTGAAGAATGAGAGGACAGCCGCGCCTGCGCCGCTCTCCCGCTGCTTCGCGGTCGCGCCGCGCTCGAGTTCCGCCTGCTTGGCTTCCATGGCAGCGATGCGCGCGCGGAGCACGGCGAGTTCTTCCCGCTCTGCCGTCTGCGCTTCGTCGGCGGGGGCGGAAGGCTCCGTCTGAACAGGCGGCTCGGTCACATTCCGTTCGCTTGCGGGCGGTGTTTGCGCCTGCGGAGCGCCTGCATTCATGTCGCTTTCCGGCGGTGTTTTCTGCTTCATCCTGAACAGCTTTTCGCACTCCGCGCACTTCCACAATCCGTTCTCCTGCGGATGGAGTTCCCCTCCGCAATTCGGACACTTTGCCATGATTTTCCTCCTTATGCCCCTATATTCGGCGTACTTTTCCCCACAAAAACCGCACAAAATAGTTCGCCAAATAACATATTTGATATACACATTATATATTTACGAATTGCTGTAAGTCAATGCCTCGTGCGAAAAATTGCAAAATAGCTATCGCGCAATGTGCCAACAGCAAATTATTGATGTATTTTTGCGTGCAAATGTTCGCCGAATATATTATTTGATGTATTTTTTCGCACGGTCACACTCACTTCGCGGTCTTGGCGCCGCCTTTGCCGTAGAATTCCAGCACGCGGGAGGGGAAGGCGGTTGTGCGTTTTGCGGCGCGTCCGCGCGCTATCGCGTCTTCGATGATGTCCGTGAGGATGTCCGAAAAGTTCACTCCCGCCGCCTCGAACAGGTAAAACGCCATGGAGCCCGGCACCGTGTTCACCTCGTTGATGTACACCTTGCCCCGCGCTCTGTCCGCGAGGAAGTCCATCCTCACCACGCCGCGCAGCCCGAGCGCGCGGTAGATCCTCTCCGTGAGCGCTCTTACGAGGGCGTTCATCTCCTCTCCGACGTCCGCGGGGGTGACTCTGCCGCTCCCCGCCTTGCCGCCCGAGAGATATTTGTCGTCGAAGGTGAGCAATTCTCCCGAGGACAGCGGGCGCTCCGTCTCGGAGACCACGACTTCCTCTCCCCTGCCGTACGCCGCGCAGTTGACCTCGGCAAAGTCCTCCAAAAGCTGCTCTACGACGAGTTTTTCGCCGAACTTCGCCGCAAGCGCGAGCGCCCTTGACAGTTCCCCTCTGTCGTGCGCCGCGGAGATGCCTATGCTGCTCCCCTGCGACGCGGGTTTCACGATGACGGGGAGGCCCAAAGCCTCCTCGCACCTCTCCGCCGCCCCGTCCGCGTCGGCGTCAAGCTCCCGCGCCTCCACGACGACATATGGCAGGACGTTCAGGAGCATCTGCTCGAAGGCGCACTTCGCCGCCGCCTTGTCCATCATGAGCGCGGAGCCCAGCACCCCCGCCGAAGTGTACGGCACTCCGTTGAACTCCAACACCCCTTGCAGCACGCCGTTCTCACCCTCTCCGCCGTGACAGCATATGAGCGCGGCGTCGGGGCGGAACGCTCTCTTCAACTTCCCTTTCCGCATCTCCGAGAACACTCCGTCCGCGAGCACCAGCCGCCTGTGCCGCGATGCGTCGAAGGGGGTGAATGCCGAGACCTCGTCCACCCCGTCAGCGTAAAACCCGCCGTCCGCCGCGATGTACACGGGCGTGACGTCAAAGTCCGTCTCGCGGAGCACCGCGAGCGCCTGTATTGCCGTGATGACGGAGATGTCGCTCTCCAACGATCTTCCGCCGAATATGAGTGCGATCTTCCTTTTCATTCTCCCACCTTTTTAGTGCTCATTCCTCGTAGATGTCGGGCAGGTCGTTCAAAAGTAGCAGGACGTCCCCCGCGTGCAGCACTCCGCCGAAATCTTTCTGCGCCTCCGCAAGCGAGCGGTAGCTCCTCGTCTCTCCCGCAAAACCGCCCTCTTTCAGCCCGTCCGCGATCGTGCGCGCCCTCTTTCCGCCCACAAGCAGTGCGACGTCCGCCACGGAAGCGATCTCACGCCCGAGTTCGCGGTTGGCGGCGTCCTCTTTTGCGCCGAGCTCCACCATCCCCGGGGTGAGCACCACCTTGCGCCCCGAAAACAGCCCCAGCACTTCGAGCGCTCTCCTCGCGCCGTCGGGGTTGGCGTTGTAGGTGTCGTCGATGATCCTGATCCCGTTGCCCTCGATGAGTTGCAATCGGTGCGGGACGGGCGGGAGACCCGCGATCGCTTCCGCGATCTCTTCGGGCGTGAGCCCGAAACGGTACGCCATCGCCGCCGCCAAAGTGATGTCCTCGATGTTGTGCACCCCGAGCAGCCTTGTCGTGCACTCCACGGGCGTGCCGTAAAACCACAATGTGAACGCGCTGCCGTCCGAGCACACAGCGATGTCCGAATAATGCACCCGCGAGCTCTCGTCCCCGCCCGCGAGCACGATGTTCCCCTGCCTGTTTTCCGCGACGCGCGGCACTTCCGCAAGCTTGTCATTGACCACGCTGACGCCGTCCTCCGCCCTCACGTCCAGCACTTTCAGTTTCTCGCGCAGGATGGCGTCGCGGCTGCCGAAGGTCTCGAGGTGTTGGTCGTTGACCCCCGTGAGGATGGTGTGCGAGGGGCGCACTATGCGCATGAGCCGCGCGATGTCTCCCTTCCTTCTTGCCCCCATTTCCGCGATGAAGACATCGTGAGACGGGGTGAGCTCCCGCACCGTTTTGGCGATGCCCATCGGCGTGTTGTAGCTTGCGGGAGTGGCGAGGACGTTGAACCGCACGGAGAGCATGGCGGCAAGCGCGTTCTTCACCGTCGTCTTGCCGTAGCTTCCCGTGATGCCGATGCGTATGAGGTCGCGGTCGGCGGTGAGAGCGCGGCGGGCTCTCCTTTCGTAGCGGAGATTGTTGAGGCGTTCAAAGACGTTGACGGCGGAAAGCACCGCCGAAAAAAGCAGAGGATAGATCGCGGACAGCACGAAAAACACGGGATAGCGCAGATATTCGTCCTCGATGTGGACATTGAGGAGGGCTATCGCGGCGGTCACGGCAGCGCCCGAGACGAGCGCGCATGCAGCGATCGCCCGCACCGCGCGGCGAGTGTAGCGCATGGGCTTTTTGCGCTTGGGCGTTTCGTCCACGATGTAGAGCGCGACTTCGGCTATGCAGAAAAAGAGGGAGGCGAGAAAGCCCCAGAACATCCGCGAGGAGAGGAACCAGCACCCCGCCCACGCCCCGCCGAACACGAGTATGCAGATGAGATCCGTGAGATATGCCCCGCGCACCCGTCTGCTCTTCCACGCCTCGGCGACGCGGTAGTTGTCCTGCTGCGCCGCATAGACGTACGGCAGGGAAATGACCGCCCCGACGACGAGCGCGCACACCGTGAAATACCAGTCTCCCCTTGCCAGCACCATACGCACAAGATATGCCGAAGGCGCCCGAAGTGTGCCGCTGAAAAACGCCCGGCGGACAAAAGAAAACTAATTGCTCCGGCGCTCGGAGAAACTATTGATACAAACCCGTCACGGCACATCCCGCGCTTTTGAGCACGCCGTGTCTGCGGATCGCCGCACCTCACATAATGCCTGCGCGCGGCACCCCGCCATGCCGCGTCATCAGCCGAAACTTTCGACAGCCACAACGCCGTCGGTGCACTGCACTTCCGACACGGAGGAACGGTTCCAGCCGCGCTCCTTTTCTATGGCGTTGAACTCGGCGACGGTGCCGCCGTAGGTGATGGTGCGGAGATTATTACACATAACGAAGTTATCACCCAACATCTTTTTGACATTCTTCCCTATGTGCACCGCGGTGAGATCATAGGCAGCTCTCACCGCATCATCTTCCATGACGGTGACGCTGTCCGGGATGACCAGCACTTCGTTGGCGATCCCCAAAAACGCCCAAGAGCCGAGCCGTTCGATCTGCGGCGCGTCCCCCCACGTTATTACGGCGGACGAATTAAAGAACGCCTGCGATCCGATATATTTGACGGCATCCGGGATGACCACCTCTTTGAGAAGCGTGCAGCCGCTGAACGCGCTCCCGCCTATGCTCTTCAGCGACTCGGGCAGATGCACCTCTTTAAGAAGCGTGCAGCCGTTGAACGCGCCCCCGCCTATGCTCCTCAGCGACTCGGGCAGATGCACCTCCCGCAAAGTGTGCACGCCGTCGTACTCCGAAAACAGCGTCGACGCGATGCCTACGGTGCCCTCCCTCAGCGTGACTGCGGAAAGGGCGTCCTCCGCGGCGAGCGCCCATCCGTCCAGATAGGTCACACCGCCTTCCGTCTCGGTGACGAGCGCATCGCAGTCGGCGAATGCGGTGCTGTCGATCTCGAGCAGAGAGTCGGGCAGATCGACATCGACAAGCCCGTCGCAATCCATGAAAGCATCGTATTCTATATAGCGGACGCTTTCCGGGATGACGATCTCGGTCAATCCGTCACAGTAGGAAAAAGCCGCCGTTTCTATCCGCTCCACCCCCGCGCCCATGGGCAGGGTCGTCAAAGCGTCGCATCCGCCGAATGCGGTGTTGCCGATCGTTTTGACGCTGTCGGGGACATACACGCTCGTCAGATTGAAACAACCGTAAAACATCTGCGACGAGATGATCTCGGCGCCTTCGGGCAATGTCGCGGAAGTGAGCGAGGAGCACCCTCTGAACACGCCGGGCTCCGATATATCGATGCCGTCGGGGATGACGATGCTCTTTATACCGCTGCCCCGGAAAGAATAGGCTGCGAGCGCTTTCACACTGCCGTCCGACGGGATGACGGAGCCGGTGCATCCGATCTCAAGGGCGCCCGTCTCCCTCTCTATGACGCAGTTGCCGGAGGAGAAATAGACCGGGTTTCCCTCCGCGACGCTCAGCGAAGTGAGCGCTCTACAGCCGGAAAAAGCATAGGAAGAAATGTAGCCGAGCGACGCGGGCAGGCGCACCATGCTCAGTTCGTAACATCCCGAAAACGCATCTCTCTCCACTTCCTCAACGCCTTCCGGGATGTCGAGGGCGACGAATCCGCAGGAAGCGAGTGCGCCCTCTCCTATCGTGCGGATGCCGCCGAGATTTACGGATGTGAGCAGATCGCAGTCGAAAAATGCAAAATCGGGGAGATAAGTCAGCCCCTTGCCGAGCACCGCCTGACGCATCTCGGAACAGTCTTGGAACGCGTACGCTCCGATGTGTGTCACTCCGTCGGGGATGATGATGTACCCGAGCCCGCGGCAGCCTTCAAACGCATTGTCGCCGATATATTTCAGGCTTTCGGGAAGCAGCACCGAAGTGATGTGATCTCGGTCATTGCATTGCTCAAATGCGCCGTCCGCTATGCCCGTCGTGCCTTCCGGCACCGTGACCGCGGTGTCAGTCGGCAGAGGCAATTTCTTGAAAGCGTATAGGACATTGCCCGCAAAGACGGGGCCGTACTCTTTCTCAACGTACCAAGCCGTGCCGTCGAGGGCGCGTCCTTTGATGTTGATCAGGCTGCCCGGGAATGAGAACGCCGCGGCGTCCGGCACATTCTCGAACGCGTCGGCGTTGATGACGGCGGTGCCGTCCGCGATGGCTATCACGCCGCTCTCCGGGACGGCACCCTCATAGCCGTAGACCACGCTTCCGACATAGATCACGCCGTCCGGGTGCCTGCGGAGCCATTGCGTGCCTTCGAAAGCGCCTTCCGCGACATCGGTGAGGGCACTCCCCGCCGTGACTTCCGCAAGGGAGAAGCAGTTCATGAACGCTTCCTCCCCGATCGTCGTCAAAGAGCCCGGCAACGCCGCGGAAGAGAGGACAGAACATTGTTTGAACGCGCTGTCGCCGATCACGCGCAATCCCGAACCGAAGCTCACAGAACGCAACGAGAAACAGCCTGCGAACGCCTCTTCGCGGATCTCCGTCACGGTGTCCGGCAGCACGACGGAAGTGATGGTCGAGCAGTCCTTAAAGGCGCCTTTATCGATGACGGTCACTTTCCTGCCGTAATACGAATCGTCGACGACCACTTCCCCGCCCTCGCCGTCATAACTTGCGATCGCGATCGAACCGTCCGGCTCGATGCGGTAGCCGAAATAGTCGGGAAGAAGTCTGTTCTGTTGACCTTGGTCGTTGCAAGCGGAAAAAGTGAGCAATGCGAACAAAAGACAGACTGCCGCCGCAAAAACGAAAATGTGTTTCTTCATTACATTTTCCCCCATTCGCGCAGACTGCGCCACGGAGACGGAGCGGGTGCCGAAAACGACGCCGCCCTCTCCCGCGTCGCGCGCACCTTCCGGACGCGGAAAGCGTGCGCACAAAATAACTCTTTAGTTAATTTTAACACATGTCGATTATTGTGTCAATACGCATAAAATCTTTCTGTGCCGGATACGGCTGCGCCGCAGCATCCGAACGATACGAGCCCGACCCGGCGCATCCCGCGTTTTGAAAAGCGCCGCGCAGGCAGGCGGCAGACGTTCACGCTCGCTTTGTGCCGAAAAGAAAGGCGCGGAGGACGGGGAAAAACGCGGGATCGGTGAGGTAGGCGAAGTGCCCGCCGTCCAGCATGAAGAGCGCGGAATTTTTTATGCCGCGGACGAATTTTTTCGCCATATACGGCGGGGTGTCGCGGTCGTCTCTCCCCCAGAACACCGCCGTGGGACAGGAAACGAGGGGAAGGAGCGAAGTCTGGTCGTAGTTGACCACATTGACAAAGGTCGCCTTCATCACGGGCGAGAGGGTGCGGTAGTCCGAAGAGCCCCGCAGCCCCTTGCCGCCCAGCCTTTTCAGCACTTTGTGCGCGGCGACGCGGAGGTAGTATGCGGGTTTTCTGCGGGGTCTCAGCCCCGCCGCGTCCACGAGGGCGAGGGCGCGCACCCTTTCGGGGTGACGGGCTGCGATCTCCAGCGCCACTCTGCCGCCAAAGCTGTGCCCTACGAGCGCGAAACGCTCTGCCCCGAGATCGTCCGCAAGCGCGAGGGTATCCGCCGCGTAGTCAGCGACGGTATAGGGCGCCCTCGGTTCCGCGCTCTTTCCGAAGCCCGCGCAGTCCGCAAGCACGCAGCGCATCTCCCCTTTCAGTCTTTCCGCGCAAAAATAAAAGGCGGAGGCGTCACCGCCCCAGCCGTGCAAAAAGATCACCGTATCGCGTTTATCCTCACCGAGAACTATGCTGTGCACGCTCCTCCAGGTCGAGCCACATGACGTAGGCGTCGAAGAGATTGTTGTAGTACCTCTTTCGCACCCCCGCCACCTTGAAGCCGAAACTCTCATACAGAGAGATCGCGGGCATATTGGTGGTCTTGACCTCGAGCGTCACCGCCGTCGCGCCCTTTTCGCGCGCCTTTGCGAGGAGCGCGGAGAGCAGAAAACGCCCTATCCCTCTGCCCCTCTCGGACTTTTTGACGGCGATGTTGGTGATGTGCGCCTCGTCGAGCACGCTGTGAAAGCCGCCGTAACAGATGACTTCCTCGCCGCGCGTCCCCACGATGTACGTCGCGTTCTCGCTGCCGACTTCCGGGATGAACATGGTCTCCGTCCACGGCATGTCGAACGCCTCTTTTTCTATCTCCGCCATCTGGCGCAGATGCTCGTAGCGCAGGGGCTCAAACCTCATCTTTCGCCCTCTCCGCCTGCGATTTTCTCATGTAAAACGGCTCGAACACGTCCGCGAACTCCCCTCTCTCCGCTTTGGCGGAAGCGATCGCCGCCAAAGTCTCCGCACGCCCGCCGAGGGGCTCGAAAAGGAAGGGCGTCACAGCGGACGCGCGCTCCTCCGCCGAGAGGAAACGGGTGCCGACGACGCGCCCGTCCTCGCACTCCGCGCAATAGAGATTGCCTCTCCCCGCCTCGACGGCAGCCGTCACTCTCCCTCTATGGTATGCGATGAGCTCGAATTCCGTCACCGCGATCTTCTTCGCCCCCGTACCGCGGGTGAGCGCGGCGGCTGTCGCTGCGCCTATGCGTATGCCTGTGAATGAGCCGGGGCCCGTGACCGCCGCCACCGCGTCGATGTCGGAAACATCGAGACCCGCCGCTTTCAGCGCGGCGTCGATCTCCCCCATGAGGATGCGGGTGTGTCCGCTCTTGCCCGCGTCCACGGTGCGCGGGAAGTTCTCCGCGCCCTTGAGGACGCCTGCGATGAGGATATTCTGGGATGTGTCGAGATAAAGGATGTTCATCATGCGCCGATGACGGTCAGGCGGTCTCGGTCTCCTTTTTCGCGCGGGCGGCGTGCTTTTCCGTCTCCGCTCCGTCCGAGACCGTGAACGTCCTGTCATGTTCTCCGTCGGAAACTATTTTGACATCTATCACTCGCCCTGTCAAGTCGGTGAATTTGTTCCATTCGATGACTTTCACCGCGTTTTCGGGCGCGGTGTCGAGCAGCCCCAGCTCCTCGACCTCGTCCGCGCTTTCCAAGCGGTACATGTCAAGGTGACAGAGAGGGAGCCGCCCGCTCTCGTAGACGTTCATCAGCGTGAAGGTGGGGCTCGTCACCTCTTCAGTCACGCCGAGCGCCTTCGCAAGCCCCTTGGTAAAGGTGGTCTTGCCCGCGCCGAGGTCGCCCTCGAGCAGGATGGTCTCGCCGCCCTTCAGGGTGTCCGCAACGCGCTTCGCAAGCTCGAAAGTCTCCTCCTCCGAGCCGCTCTCGTACTCTCCCGAGAGCTTGTGACGAAGGGATGTGCCCTCCCAATGCAGGATCTTGCTCAGCCGCTTGTAAAGCAGGAAGGTGAGTAGCCCCATAATGATGTAGCGCAGCAGGTTGAAAGGCACCACGCCGAGCCCGAGATAGAAGGAGTAGAAGGTGTCCGCCGTCGCCCCCGGGTAGATGGCGCTGCACATCCCGACGATGGCGTCGAAGTTGCCGTCCACATACAGCTCGGTGAAGAACGGCACCGAAATGTAACGGTTGACCAGCACCGCCGCGAGAGTCGCGAGCACGGTGCCCGTCGCAATGCCGATGAGCGCGTGTTTTTTGTCCTTTTTGAGGCGGTAGATGATGGCGGCAGGCAGCACCAGCACAACGCCGAGCAGCATATCCGTGAGCTCTCCCACGAACGCCGTCGAAGTGAGCGGCAGCTTGATGGCGCATTTCAGCACCACGACCAGCACGCCCGCAACGGGACCCATCGAGAACCCCGCAAGCAGCGCGGGCAGCTCCGAAAACTGCATCTCGAGGAAACTCGGGAACATGAACGGCAGGTTGAACTTCGCCATATAAAGAGCGAAAGCGAGCGCCGTGAGCAGCGCAAGTTTGGCAACGTACGCCGCCGACATTTTGAGGGTGATCTTCTTCTTGCCGATTTGCATAATTCCTCCTGCGGGGCGCGGATTTGCCCGAGAGGCACGCATGCGCGCATTCCGGACATGAAAAGCCCCGATCTTACGCAAATCGGGGCAATGCAAAGCAAAAAGGATTGCACTTCTTCCATCCGGACTATACCGTCGGTTCGGGAATTTCACCCGATCGGCTTGCAAAGCAAGTTCGCGGACTATACCGCCGGTGAGGGATTTCACCTCGCCCCGAAGCGATAACATCGTATACCCGCCCCTCCACCGATGTCAACAAAACGAAAAAAATTGCGCGAATTTCTTTTACCGAAGCGGAACAATGCGAACCTGCCCTCAGAACAATTCTTTTCGGCGCTCTTGCGCGGCGAACGGAGAGTCGACAGCACATATCCCCGGTGCCGGGATTATCGCGCAAATCACCGTTTTGAGGAACGCAAACGTACTTTCCGCTCGGCGGGAAAACTTATCGGAATGAAAATGTCTGTTTTTGGAGACAAAAGGGGCATGGACATCATCTACAACGCACAGGAACGACCCGCATACGCCACCGCGCAAACGAAGACGGAGGACAAGGTGCGCGCGGCGGAATTCGCCGCCCTCTCGAACCCTCTCGTGTTTGCCGCCCGCGCATTCGAAAAGGACGGAAATACGGTGCTCGCCGTCCTCACCGAGCCCATATATCTCGCAAGCGACCGCGCAAAACTGAAAGAACTCCTCACCACTGAAGCGAGCGCGGCAGCGGGCTCTCCCGTCACCCTCACCTTCGACCTCGATGTCTACCGCCGCATCTCCCCCGACATGAGCGACGAGGTGAAAGCCTTCATAATTAAAAAGCTCGGGATATGATCGGCAGGGCGCACAATGCCGGCACACATTTTAGGCACGACGCCGCCCCGCAAATATGCTTTGCATTAAACCGCGCCGGCATGTGACATCAGTGCAGCACGACCGCATGCCGGACATGAACACCGATGCGCAACAGGAAAACGACCGCCAACGCACGACCACCCGGGACGAACATCAACATATTTGCGGACGCGCCGACACCGCCGTCGATTCATTTTGAGAAAACACAAATCGCAAGAAAAATTAAATATAGTTGTGGAAGTCTTCTCGAAATCGCCCTTTTGTATTATAGTTTTCGACTTTTTCGAGAATACTTTCAGCGTAACAAGGCGTTTTGCCACCGGTCATCCCGATTGGCATAACGAAAAAGAGCGACAAAGGGGCGCGCGGAAAACCGCGCGCCTCTGCTTGTTTGACGGATATGGTTTTAGGTCGTTCGTTTCGGGAAGTCTCGTCCCAAGGAAGCGTCGTGCTCAAACAAAAAGCAAGCTGCCGTCCTATGACATGGGAGTAAGAGACCCCCTCCTGCGGGTTTGGGTAAGTGTTTCGTCGTGCTCAGGGACGCTCTCTCAAGCTGCTCGCCAACACACCTTAAACAGGAACAGGAACGCATTGAGACAAAAGGGGACGGGGCTGAGCGGGGGACCCGCTTGCGGGGTTTGGGCGCGCAAATGTCAAGGTGCGAACGCCATCGTTCGCACCTTGACATTTCTGCCCCGTCCCCATTTGTTGCGGAGTTATACGGATACATCGTACTCAAACACACTTCGAATAAACTGTTCGTCTCGCGGGTGAGTAAGAATTCCCCCCTCCTTCCCTTCGGGCTTTCCTCCCCCGTGTTTGAAACAAGCTACCGTCCCCTGATATAGGAATGTTGTTAAGCCCCCTCCTGCGGGTTCCCCCAAAAACCATTCCCCCCTGCGGGGCCCCACGGTTTTAGGGGGCACCTTCAGCGCGACGCGATTGGCGCGGCGCGCAGCAATCGCTGGACCTTTGGTTCGGGCATTAGGGCGTCCGAGGACGGCGCCTCCACGGCGCCGCCATGTTATGCCGCTTGCAATGCGCCCGCGAAGCGATCAGATGGCGCATTGCCGACGCACTACCGTCCAGCCCTCGGCACTCACACGGTCGCCGCCGACTTTCAAGAGGCGGCAAGCCGCCTGTGAAAGTTTGGCTGGGCGGCTCCACTTCGAACAAGATAACATCGTGTCTAGCAACGCACGCTCGGAGTTTTCGTTATTCCGTCTCCTAAAAAGAGCCGTCGTATTCGAGCACGCTTCGAATAAGTGCGCGTCGGGTCACTTATTTCTTGGCGGGGTAAAACTCCACGTTGCCGCCGTCCGACCAGAGTTTTTCAAGGCAATAGAACATGCGGGTGTCGTCGTTGAAGATGTGCACGATGACGCTGCCCATGTCCAGCACCGCCCATTTGCCCTCGCGTACGCCGTCGCTGCGCAGGGTGGGCACGCCCGCCTCCTCCAGCTTCTCCTCGACATACTCGGCAAGCGCTTTCACCTGCTTGTTGCTGCGTGCGGTGCAGATGACGAAATAGTCCGCGATGACCGTGAGATCCGCGACATTGAGCACCGTGATGTCCACGGCTTTTCTTTCGTCAAGTTCTTTGCATACTGCGTTTTTGATTTCTTCGGGACTCATTTGTTCTCCTTATCATGCGCATTCGCGCTTATTTTCATGTTGTGCCGTCGCGCGGCGGCGACGCGCATACGCATCGCTTTGCGGCTTTGCCCGTACGCTCATTTGAAGAGGGGCGTTCCGTCATCCCGCTTGCGGGTCACTCCGCTCCGCTCTCCTCCGCAAGCTCCGGGAGGTAGCAGCGCACCGCGTCCATCGTCAAAGGATAGATGGCGCCGCACTTCCCGCGCAATTTACGGTAGGTGTAGGCAAGCAGGGCGCGGAAGCCGCGCTCGAAGTCCTCGTCCACCTCTGCCCTGAGCGCCGGGATGGGGTCGTAGTCTCTGTCATACGAAGTGCTGTCCGCGGTGTAGATGAGCTTCTCGAGCACTGTCATGTCCGCCTTTGCGGTCGTGTGCAGGCGGATGGCGGAGAGCACTTCCTCGTCCGTGACGCCGAAATCTCTCCTCGCCTTCTCCGCGCCGAGGAATTGGTGCAGCACGGGGGTGCCCACGCTGTCAAGCGGCACATCGAGACCGTCAAGTGAGGGGCGCTGTTTTGCGTTGTCGTGCAGGAGCGCGGCGAGGAAGACTTTCCTGAAATCCTGCTTCAGGTTGTGGCGGGAGTTGAGGTCGACGGCGCGCATCACCGCGGCGACGGAATGCTCGAAGAGCTCCTCCGTCTGCATCCCCTTCAATTTTTCGACGTCGTCCGCATAGTCGCGGAAGAGCCCGCGCCTCTTTATCTCCGCGAGCACCGCCTCCGGCACTTCGTCGCATTCCATGCCGAGGAGCAGCTCCGCCTTCACTCTGCCCGAGGACATCCCCTTGCCCATAAAATCGAGGATAACGATCTCCCCGCCGTATTTTGCGAGGACGGATTCCCTTTGCGCTTCCGCCTCCCCCGCGCCCTCGCGCGGCGCGACGAGGAGCGGACACTCACGGAGCAGCTTCTCCGGGCACTTCCAGGTGCCGATGTCGCGCAGGCTGTCCCCGCCGACGAGATAGACCACGTCGCCGTACTTCTTTTTCATCTCGCGGATGACGAGATAGGCGTAATTATCCTTCCCGCGCCGTCTTTCGATGTCGTCCACCACCACCTCGGGAGCAGCGCCCTCGAAGGCTATGCGGGCAAGTTCCGCGCGCGTGTCGAAGTCGAGGAACCCCTCGCTCTTGTGCGGCGGGAGAAAGGTGGGCAGGATGACCGCCCGTTCCGCCCCAATGGCTTTCACGGCGCAGCCGAGCGCCCTTACGTGTTCTTTATGCGGCGGGTCGAACGCTCCGCCGAAGATCACCGTTCGCATACTCAAATTATACCATTTCGGCGGAAAATTTCAAGATGAAGCGCGCATTTCAGCGGAGATTTTGCGGACAAAGCGCGCATTTCGGCGCCGCTCGGCATAAACCCGCGCAAAAGCGGACATCATCTCACCATGGCGCGCATCATCGACATGACGGCGCTCACCGTCATCACCTTTCTGCTCACCTTTGTCTGGACGACCGCCGTGCTCCCGTCCTGGGCGGCGGTGTTTGCCGTGTCCGCCGCTGCGGCGCTCATGACCCTCGTCACCGCATTCTACATACTCCGCGTCAAAGACCGCCACTGCACCTGCGACCGCCTCACCCTCGAATGCGCCGTCCGCCCGCCCGAATATCTCATCGGGCTCCTCCGCGCCGCCTGCACCAACGACGACGTCGAGTTCGGCAAAAACTATTTCCTCACCCGCGACTCCGTCGTCTTCGCCGCCGTCAAACTCAACCCTCTCGGCATGAGCGATATGCACGCCATAGCGGCAAAAGGCGCCGAACTCGGGAAACGGCGCGTCTTCGTCATCGCGCGCGGCGTGGACAGGCGCGCCTACCGCATCGTGCAATGCTTCGAGGATATGCGCGTAACGCATGTCAGAATGCGCACCGTCCACCGCTGGCTGAAAAAACACGACGCCCTCCCCGATCTCAAACGCATCAAAACCAAGTTCTCCCTCGCCGCATTCTTCGAGATGGCGTTCCGCAGGTCGAACCTCAAAAACTACCTCTTCTCGGGCGTCCTCCTCGTCGCCGTCGCCTTCCTCACGCCTCTCCGCATCTACTACCTCATCTTCGGCAACGTCTCCCTCATCATGGCGCTGCTCACCCTCACCCCGCTCGGCAAAGGACCCTTTGTGGACGAAAAGATCCTCGACGCCCTCACCGCCGACGCTCCCGACGCCCCACAGGACACGCCGCCCGCGGACAACGCGTGAAACTGTCTCCCAAAAGAGACATTGCGCTCGCGGGTGTTTCGGATAATTGTGAATCAATGCGCCGGAAATATGCCGGGATATAAGCAAAACGAGGTCATGCAGCAATGTGCTCGCAAGTGTTCAATTTTGTGTCTTGTCTCGAAAAATGTTAATATCCGTCAAAATGATCTCGAAAACCTGTCCCACCATGTTCAATTTTTGAACATTTTAAGCCCGTCCCCGGGTGTCATAGAAAAAATAAGCTGCCGTCCCTTGACATGGAAGTAAGAGCCCCCCACCTCCCCTCCGGGACTCCTCCCCCACTCGGAATAGGCTTGCCGTCTCCCAAAATGCGGGACTGACTTTTGAACTTTACCAAAATTTTTGGTAATCGCACCCACATAACTAAGCGGACGACGGCACTTATTGAGCACCCCTCGCGGGGCGAGGAGGGCGACTCGACGCGCACCGAGCCCGTGTCTACTTAGTGTCTCGTCCGGCTTGCGAGGTCGCGGGGCGCGCCGCGACTTGCAAGCGTGGGCGAAAACTCGCCCACGGTGCAAGTTTGGCTGAGCGGCGCGTAGTTCCGTCTCCGAATGAGTGACATCGTGCTCAAAGACGCTCCGAATGAGTGCGCGTCGTGTCAAGCGACGTCACGCTCATGCTGTTTGTTGTTCCGTCTCCGAAAACGGGCACATCGTACTCAAACACACTTCGAATGAGATAACATCGTGTCTAAGGACGTCTCGCTCGAAGTTTTCGTAATTCCGTCTCCGAAAATTGTTCGTCAACTGACGCTGTCATTTAGATGAGATGCGCGAAAAAGCCCCTTCCGCAAAAGGGAGCGTACTTATCGTACGTGACCGCATTGCGGAACGGGGCTTTGACAAAGCAGGTCGCTAAATGACAGTGTCAGTCTATCCATTCGAATTCGAGATCCCCTATCGACACCACATCCCCCTCTTTCATCCCCTTTTTCTTCAGTTCGTCGATGACGCCGCGGTCTTTAAGCACTTTTTGGAAGAAGGCGAAGGATTCCTGAGAGGAAATGGTGATGTTTTGGATGAGGAAATCGACGAGTCCGCCGTCCACAAAGAAGGTGCCGTCCGGGAGACGGGTAACGGTAAACTTCTGGTCGGACTTCTCTTCGAGAGCGGCTGTCTCGTCTATCTCGGTGCGGGCGGGAGGAGGGAGTTCGTCCACCTTGCGCTTCATGACTTTGAGGAGCTCATCGAGCCCGGTGTGCGTGACGGAGCTCACGGCATAGACCTCTTTGCCCGTCGCTTTGCGGAGTTTTGCCACCTCTTCTTCCGCCGTATCTGGGATGAGGTCGGTCTTGGAGGCGACGATGATCTCGGGCGTCTCGGCGAGTTTTTCGCTGTGCGCGGCGAGCTCGGCGCGGATCTTGAGATAGTCCTCATACGGGTCTCTGCCCTCGCTGCCGGAGATGTCGACGACATGCACGATGAGGCGGACGCGCTCTATATGGCGGAGGAAGTAGTGCCCCAGCCCTGCGCCTTCGCTCGCGCCCTCGATGAGCCCGGGGATGTCCGCGATGACGAAGCTGTCATCGAACATCTGCACCACCCCGAGGTTGGGGTTGATGGTGGTGAAGTGGTAGTTGGCGATCTTCGGCTTTGCGGAAGTCAGCACGGAAAGCAGTGTGGATTTGCCTACATTGGGGAAGCCGACCAGCCCGACATCCGCGATGGTCTTGAGTTCGAGAGTGACCTGCCGCTCTTCCGTCTTTTCGCCGAGCTGCGAAAACCCGGGCGCCTGGCGCTGCGCGTGCGTGAAACGGGCGTTCCCTTTGCCTCCCCTGCCGCCGGTGAGCGCGACGAAACGCTCCCCGTCCTCGAACAGATCCGCAACGACGGCGTCCGTGCGCGTATCCTTGATGACGGTGCCCACGGGGACTTTGATGACGAGGTCCTCGCCGCTCTTGCCCGTGCAGTTGCGCCCCGCGCCGCTCACGCCGTTCTCCGCGCGGAAATGCTTTTTGAACTTGAAATCCACCAGGTTGTTCAGGTTCTTGTCCGCGACGAACACGATGTTGCCGCCGTTGCCGCCGTCTCCGCCGTCCGGTCCGCCGTTGGGGACATACTTCTCCCTGTGGAAGGAGACCGCGCCGTTGCCGCCGTCTCCCGCTTTGATGAATATCTTTACGTAATCCAGAAACATATCTTCCTCATTTTGCGCCGATGTCGGCGCCCGTCACACGGTGCCGCTGCCGCGACGGGACGGTCACAGTTTGCCCGCCGCTCTCAGTTCCTCCGCGATGGCGTGCGCGCTGCGTTTGCCCGCGCCCATCGCGAGTATGACCGTGGCGGCGCCCGTCATGGCGTCTCCGCCCGCGTACAGCCTCTCCACCGACGTCTTGCCGTTCTCGTCCGCGACGATGGTGCCCTTCGGCGTAGTTTCAAGCGCGGGAAAACTGCGTTTGATGATGGGGTTGGGCGTGGTGCCCAGCGCGACGATGACTTCGTCGCACGCGATGTCGAACTCGCTCCCCGCAACGGGGACGGGACGACGGCGCCCGCTCGCGTCCGGCTCGCCGAGCTCCATCCGCACGCAGCGCATCCCCGTGACCGAGCCGTTCTCGCCCAATATCTCGACAGGGTTGGTGAGCAGCTCGAAACGGATGCCCTCCTCCTCCGCGTGCCCGATCTCTTCCGCTCGCGCGGGCATCTCCGCACGGCTGCGGCGGTAGACAAGCGTCACTTCCGCGCCCAACCTTCTCGCGGTGCGCGCGGCGTCCATAGCGACATTGCCCGCCCCCACGACCGCGACGTTTTTGCCGCGTTGCACGGGGGTCACCGCGTCCTTTTCGTACGCTTTCATCAGATTGACGCGGGTGAGGAACTCGTTCGCCGACGACACCCCGGAAAGGTTCTCGCCCTCGATGTGCAAAAATGAAGGCAGACCCGCGCCCGACCCTACGAACACCGCGTCATATCCCGCAAGCAGTTCGTCGAGCATGACCGTCTTGCCCACCACCATATCGGTGAGCACGGTAACGCCCATGCCTTTCAGGTTCTCCACTTCGCGCGCGACGATGTCCTTGGGGAGACGGAACTCCGGGATGCCGTAGACCAGCACGCCGCCCGCCTTGTGCAAAGCCTCGTACATGGTCACTTTCACGCCCGCCTTGGCAAGATCCGCCGCGCAGGAAAGGGATGCGGGGCCGCTCCCCACCACCGCGACTTTCGCGCCGCCTGCGGGCTTCGCCTCGGGCTTGATGTTGTGCTCTGCCGCATAGTCCGCGACATAGCGTTCGAGAGCGCCTATTGCGACCGATCCGCCCAGCTTCTCGCGGCGGATGCAGAACTTTTCACATTGGTTTTCCTGCGGACACACCCTGCCGCACACCGCGGGGAGATTGTTGTCCGAGAGCACCGTTTTTGCCGCGTCGCCGAGCCTGCCTTCGCGCACGGCGGCGATGAACCGCGGGATGTGCACCCCCACGGGACACCCCTTCATGCAGAGAGGATCCTTGCAATTGAGACATCTCTCCGCTTCCGCGAGCGCGAGCTCCGGCGTGAACCCTAGCGCGACCTCTTTGAAATTGTTTATCCTTTCCTCCGGCGGCTGCGCGGGCATCGCATGCCGCAAAAGATCTCCCTTCATCTTCTCTCACCTCTCAACCTGCACATATGCTCCTCTTCCTGCGCCTTGTAGGTGCGGAGGCGCTGCATCGCTTCGTCGAAATCCACCTTGTGTCCGTCGAACTCGGGACCGTCTATGCAGGCATATTTGACCTCGCCGCCCACGGTAAGGCGGCAGCAGCCGCACATCCCGGTGCCGTCCACCATGACGGGGTTCATGCTGACCACGGTGGGCAGAGAAAACTCCCGAGTCAAATTACAGACCGCGCGCATCATGGGGAGAGGACCGACCGCGAGCGCCACGTCATAGCCCTTCCCGCTCTCGAGCAGCTCCCGCACGACATCGGTGACAAAACCCTTTCTGCCGTTGGAGCCGTCGTCCGTCACGGGATAAAAGTCCCTCGCATGACGGCGGAACTCGTCCTGATAGATGAGCAGGCTCTCATTTCTCGCGCCGACTACGACATCCGCAGGTCTGCCCTCCGCCGCAAGCTGTTTTGCCTGAGGATAGATGACCGCACTCCCGATGCCGCCGCCGACGAGAAGGATACGCTTGTAGGCGGAAAGATCGGTGGGATTGCCGAGAGGCCCCACGAAGTCCGCCAGCCTGTCGCCCTTTTTGAGCCGCGCAAGGAGCGCCGTGGTGTAGCCCACCTCCTGCACGAGGATGCACACCGTCCCCTCTTCGCGGGAATAGTCGCAGACGGTGAATGGGACGCGCTCCCCGTCCTCGTCCACGCGCAGGATGACGAACTGCCCCGCCTTGCAATGCCGCGCGACTTCGGGCGCGTAGACGACATACTCGTTCACGCGGTCGGCAAGCCGCCTTACTGAGACCAACTCAAACCTTTCCATATATCCTCCGCCGCACGCCGTCGGGTGCGGCCACTCTCCTCGACCTTGCCGAAAACCTCAAAAGTATTCTCGTTTTCGGCGAAATGTATTATACTTTTGGCTGATTTTGATAATACTCGCACACCTCTTTCAGCAAACATTCGCCGCAATTCGGCTTCTGCGAGTGACAGACGTACCGTCCGTGAAAGATGAGCAAGTGGTGCAGGTGGCTCCAGAGATTTTCGTCAAAACCCTCCGTGAGCTGCCTCTCCGTCTCCTCCGGAGTCTTGGCTTTTGCGATGCCGAGACGGTTGGACACGCGGAAGACGTGAGTGTCCACCGCGATGGCGTTGCCGCCGTAGGCGACGGCATAGACGACATTCGCCGTCTTACGCCCCACGCCGCGGAGCTTCATCAGCCCTTCTCTGTCCGTCGGCATCCCGCCCATCTCCACGATGGAGGCGGACGCTTCTTTGATGGCTTTCGCCTTGTTGTGGTAGAACCCGCAGGAAAAAATGAGTTTCTCCAGCTCCTCCGTCGGCATGGCGACGAACTCCTCAGGCGTCGACGCGTGACGGAACAGCTCCGGGGTGATCATGTTGACGCGCTTGTCCGTGCATTGCGCGGAAAGAATGACCGCGACGAGCAACTGAAAAGGCGTGCCGAAGTGCAGTTCGCAGTCGGCATTCCCGTGCATTTTGTCAAGCAACTCGTAGACTTTCGCGTTTCTCGTATCCACGCGGATATTATCGCACACTTCTCTTCCGTTTGCAACGGCTGAACGACATAATTTGACGCGCGTTCGGCAGCGAGGCGGTCAAAGCCGCCTCACCGCACCGTTTTCCGCGATGCCGAAAAAGCCGATCACGCTGTCCGTTCTCATCCTTTCCAGTATCGCCCGCGCCCGCCCGAGATTTTTGGCAAGCATTTTGACGGACAATCCGCAGCCGGAACCCGCCGACGACGGAGTGTTTATGATGCGCGCGGGAAGACGGTAACTCACCGCTTCTTCATAGAAACGCATGGCGTCCGAACGCGAACGGAACGCGACGAAAAACTCTCTCATATCTCCCTCCGAACATTTTATGTATCCGACCGGGGAAGAATACGGCTCCGAGCCGCGCGCCGCCTGTTCCGCATTACATTTTATTGCGTCCCGCGTGCGGATGCCACTCTCCCACCACCGTCAGCCCGTATGCACCGCGCCGCACGCACGCGCATATCATAAGAGGGAGGAAATTATGATCTATCTTGACAATGCGGCGACTTCCCGTTTCAAGCCCAAAGGAGTTGCCGAGGCTCTCATGTACGACCTGACGCACTCCGCCAACAGCGGCAGGAGCGGACATCGCGACGCCCTGGACGCCGCGATGAAGATCGAGGATTGCAGGCATTTCCTGCTCTCCGCTCTCGGCGCGCCCGAAAGCGATTTCTCCGTCGCTTTCACAAAAAACTGCACGGAAGCGCTGAACCTCGGCATATTCGGCTTTCTGCGCGAAGGGATGCGGGTGGTGACGACGGCATACGACCACAATTCCGTGCTGCGCCCCCTCTTCGAGCTGGAGAAGCGGAAAAAAATAGAGCTCATGGTGATAGAGCCTGACGAGAACGGGGTAATCGCCCCCGCGCACCTGGACTCCGCGCTGCAAAACGCGGACTTTTGCGCGGTGAGTGCCGCTTCCAACGTGACGGGGGCGCGGCTTGATCTTCCCGCGCTCTCCGCATCGCTGAAAAAGTGCGGCGCGGCCTCCCTCATAGACGGCGCGCAGGCGGTGCCCGCGGTGCGCATAGAGATGGCGAAACTCGGCTTTGACATGCTGGCGCTGCCGGGGCACAAGGGATTGCACGGTCCGCAGGGTACGGGGTGCCTGATCTTCCGCAAAGATCTGAAACTGCAGCCTCTTCTCATGGGCGGCACGGGGACGGCGTCCGACAGCGTCTATCAGCCCTCGGAACCGCCCGAGGCGCTGGAAGCGGGCACACTGTTCGCGGGAGGGATCGCGGCGCTGCACGCGGGCGCGAAATGGAGCTTTGCGGAACGCGACAGATATATGCCGGTCATAAAGAGGCTTGCGACGGAACTTACGGAATATCTGAAAAGTATGGATGCGGAAGTCTACACCCGCGATCCCTCTCTCGGCGTAGTCGCATTCAACCTCAAAGGAAAGGACAGCGCGTACGTCGCAAACGCGCTTGCCGAGCGCGGCATCGCGGTGCGCGGCGGGCTGCACTGCGCGCCTCTTGCGCACAAAGTGCTCGGAACGTCGGAACGGGGCGCCGTGCGCGCGAGCATAGGCGCCGACAATACGGAAAAGGACATTTATCTCTTTGCCGCGGCTCTCGAAGCCATCTGCGCCGCAAAAAGGTGACCCGGTGTTAAACGCCCCAACTAAGCCGCAGATCGCGCCGTGCGGACGAGAAGGCAAATGTACGGCGGACCGCGGGACGGGAAAAAGACGGACACGAGCGCACATGAAAACGGCACCTTTCGGTGTCGTTTTCCGTTGAGACGCTAAAAATGCCGACGGGATCAGAGTTTGAAGACCCGGGCGCCGTCAAGCACGCGCGAGGAAGCTACGATCATGCGTTTTGCGTCTCTCGGCGTGAGGGCGGCGTAACGTTCGTGCAACAGGCAGCACGCGCCCGCAACGTACGGAGCGGCAACGGAAGTGCCCGACATCACGGCGTACGTTCCGCCCGCGTCCACGCCGCGCACCGCGACTCCCGGGGCGCAGACATCGGGGCGATATACCCCCTGATAGATCCCGGACGAAGTGAACGGCGCGACTTTCATATCCTCATCCACCGCACCGACGGAGATGACCTCGCGGCTCACTCCCGGCGATTTCAGGCTGCCCGCGCCGCTGTTGCCGGACGCGCACACGACGGTGACGCCCTTTCTCGACAGCATCTCCGCCCCGAGTTTGAGGGGGTCCGCCGACGGCAGCGGATCCGCGCCGAAACTCATACACGCGACTTTGACGCCCAGCTTTTCGCAGTTATCGAAGAGCCATTGCATCCCTTCGAGGATGGTGAAAGCGCCCGTCTCCCCCGACGCGCCGATGACTTTGACGGCGACGATCTCCGCCTCCGGAGCCACCCCTCTCACGCTGCCCGCGGAAAGCGTTCCGCCGCCCGCAGCCACCCCGGCGACGAAGGTTCCGTGCCCGTTGTCATCATAGGGGAACTCTCCCTCCCCCGTGAAGTCGCGGAAAGTCACGATGCGCTCTTTGGGCACGCTGAGATCGAGATGCGGCGACACCCCCGTGTCCAGCACGGCGAGACGCACTCCACGTCCCGTGAGCCCGCGCACCCCGAGCGTGTCCGCGGCATACCCTGCGCTTTCGGACAAAGTCGTGCCGTGAGCGGCATCGTCCAGCGCCCGCACACGGCTCTGTCCCGAAACGGACACCACCTCCTGCATGGCAACGAGCCTTTCGGCGTCCGACTGCGTAAGGCGCACTCCCACGGAGTTTATGAAAGGGAAACGCGCCGCAACATCGAAATGCCGCGCCAGCATACCCAGCTGCCATACGCTCCTCACCCGGACCACCGCGCACGCGTTCCCGTCCGAGCGCAGCGTCTTCACGAGCCCCGCATCGAGTTTGGAAATATTATCGCAAGGCATTTATAAGTTCCCTCATGCGCGCGAGCTGTTCTGCGGTCATGTACGGCGCCGCCGCTTTCATAAACTCCTCCAGCCTGCCCGTATCGAGCATACCTCTGGCTCTGAGCGCGGCAGCCTCTCTGTCCAGTTCGCGCAGCAATTCCTCCCTACTCATCGCGGAGTACTCCGCCGCCTTGCATTCGATGCCGCCGTCTCTGCCGTATAAGTCCATAGTCACCTCCGTCACAATCATGATATGACGGCATATATTGTGTGGTGAGGTGGACCATGACGGACATTGGCACGATGATGGCATTGATGAACCTGCTCGGGGGCATGAAGAGCGGCGGAACGGAAAGCGGAAAGGCGGATATGAGCGCGATGCTCCCCGTCCTTCTCGGGATGCTGAACGCCAAAAACAACGGTACTACGGAGAATACGGACGGCGCGCCATCGGACGGCATGAGCCGCCTGCTCCCCATCCTCATGAACATGATGAAACCGGGCGGCGCTCAGCCCGCGGGCGCGGCGCCCCCTCGGGAAAGCGGCGCGAACACCTCCCCGTACGGCAGCGCCCAAAATGCGCAGCGTACGCGTACATATGCCGAAACGCCCTTCGGCGACATCGGTTTCGCGGGCGCGGAAGTGCGGTCGTTCATGGAGACGCTGTGGCGTTTGCGCAGCAGGCGGTGACCGCGGCTCAAGCCGAAATAGGACGTGCATGACCAAGGCTCGTAAAATCCCGCCCCCCGGGTAAAGCGCGCCCCCGATCGTACAAATAAATATAAGAGCCGCCCGCGGTCGCAGGCGGCTCATTATTTATGATGTTTTTCAGAAGAGAACGTCGTTCTCGTAAAGAGGATGCGCGGCGCAGAGTTCGAGCACCTTTTCGGTCACTCTCGGGATGGCTTCCTCGCCGTTTTTGATGATGTCGGCGATGCAATGTCCGATGACCTTCATATCCTCCTCTCTCATGCCGCGGGTGGTGACGGCGGGGGTGCCGATCCTGACGCCGCTGGTGACGAAAGGTTTCTCGGGGTCGTTGGGGACGGCATTCTTATTGACGGTGATGTGCGCCTCGTCCAGCCACTTCTCGAGCTGTTTGCCGGTGACGCCGGTGCCGACGAGGTTCAGGAGCATGAGGTGATTGTCCGTGCCGCCGCTGACGAGGTTGACGCCCTCCGAGAGCAAAGTCTCCGCGAGCGCCTTGGCGTTTTTGACGACTTGGGTCTGATATTCCTTGAACTCTGGGGTGAGCGCCTCTTTGAATGCGACCGCCTTCGCCGCGATGATGTGCATCAGAGGACCGCCCTGAGAGCCGGGAAAGATGGTCTTGTCGATGAGCTTTGCGAGCTCCTCGTTGTTGGTCATGATGAGTCCGCCCCTCGGCCCGCGCAGGGTCTTGTGGGTGGTGGAAGTCACAAAGTCCGCATACGGCACGGGAGAAGGATGCAGCCCCGCCGCGACGAGACCCGCGATGTGCGCGATGTCCACCATGAAATAAGCGCCCACTTCGTCCGCGATGGCGCGGAACTTGTCGAACTCGATGGTGCGCGCATACGCCGACGCGCCCGCCACGATGAGCTTGGGCTTATATTCGAGAGCTTTCTTTCTGACGTCGTCATAGTCTATCCTGCCCGTCTCGGGGTCGAGACCGTAAGAGACGAACTTGAAGAGTTTGCCGCTGAGGTTGACGGGGGAACCGTGGGTGAGGTGTCCGCCCTCGGAGAGGGACATCCCGAGCACGGTGTCACCGGGCTGCAGCACGGCATAATAAACCGCGAAATTGGCGTTGGAGCCGCTGTGCGCCTGCACGTTTGCGAATTTGACGCCGAAGAGTTCCTTCGCGCGCTCGATGGCGAGTTCCTCCGCACGGTCGACAAACTGGCATCCGCCGTAATAGCGCTTGCGGGGATAGCCCTCGGCGTACTTATTGGTATAAAAACTGCCCGCCGCAGCCATGACTGCCGGCGAGACGATGTTTTCGCTTGCGATGAGTTCGAGGTTGTGCTGCTGACGGCGGAGCTCCTCCACCATGGAATCGTAAAGTTCGGGATCCGTCGCTTTGATGCACTTGAGATCTACCATATTTTCTCCTTGGAGTGTGATGATGCCTTAAATGGCGCGGGATGCATATCTCCCGATATAAAAGTCAAGCCCACATATGCGTGGGCGTGGCTCTTACAGATTTTTGTCGAGCGCCGCAGCGAACTGGGGCTTCTGGCGCAGGCCGATCATCTTGTCCACCACTGCGCCGGAGTTGAAGACGTACACGGCGGGGATGGTCATGATGCCGAATCTTTCCGCAAGATCGGGGCAATCGTCCACATTCACTTTGCCGACGACAGCTCTGCCCGCATAGTCGTCCGCAATGCTCTCGATGACGGGACCGAGCATCTTGCAAGGACCGCACCAACTCGCCCAAAAGTCGACCATGACGACTTTGTTGTCGGCGATGATCTGATCGAAATTGTCGCTCGTGATGGTCAAACAGTTCTCACTCATTTTTATTCTCCTTTCGGCAAACTGCCGCAAGCTATTGCTTATCTTTTCCGCCGATGTCGGCAGACGCACCCGTGTAGACTGCCGCAGGAGCGCATATCTCCGTCATGCGGGGCACAAAACCCTTCTTTTTCCTGATGACGAACCTGTCAAGAAGGAATGCGATGACAAATCCGACCACCAGACCGCCCACCGCAAGAAGCACCTGCGCGAGCTCCGTCAGGAGGGAGCCGACTCCCACGCCGATGCCGACGAGTACAAGGGGTATTATATACACGATGAGGGCGGCTGTCAACACAAACCGCTCCCCCATGCTGACGGTCACGACGTCGCCGACGGCGGCATTGAGGGTGTTCTCGATGACGATCTTCACCTTCATCCCGTCCTTCGTCACCGCGCACATATGGCAGCTGTCGCAGGCGCTCTTCCTGTCGAACTCCACCGTGGCGCGTCCGCCCTTGACCTTTGTGACCACTCCCCTCTCGGTCATGCTCTCTTCACCGCCGCGGGGATGTCCGCAAAACGCACTTCCGCGCTCTCGCCCGTCGCCATGTTTTTGAGGGAGACGGAGCCCCTTTCCAGCTCGTCGTCGCCCATGACGGCAAGGAAGCGCGCGCCGCACTTGTCGGCGTATTTCATCTGCGCCTTGAAGCTCCTGCCCATGAGGTCGGACTCAGCGGAAACGCCCGCCGCTCTGAGCTCGGACACCAGCGCCGCCGCACGCTCCGAAGCGCCCTCGCCGAGAGGCGCGAGATAGACATCCGTCCTCTCCGGCTCCGCTTTCAATGCGCCCGTGTTTTCCAGCACCATGATGAGCCGCTCCAGCCCCAGTCCGAAACCGACCGCCGGGGTGGGCTTGCCGCCCACCTCTTCCACGAGGTGGTTATATCTGCCGCCGCCGCACACCGTGCCCTGCGCACCGATGGCATCGGAGACAAACTCGAACACCGTACGGGTGTAGTAGTCCAGCCCGCGCACGATGGATGGATTGACCGTGAAGGGTATGCCCTGTCTTTCGAGCAGCCGCTGAAGCTCTGCAAAATGCGCCTTGCAGTCCTCGCAGAGGAAATCCGTGATGCGGGGCGCTCCCGCGGTGATCGCACGGCACTTCTCCTCTTTGCAGTCGAGGATGCGGAGCGGATTGCGGTCGAAACGGTCGCGGCAGGCGGCGCACATGTTCCCGAGATTGGCGCCGATATATTCCTTCAAGGCGGCGTTGTACTCCTTTCTGCACTCTCTGCACCCGATGCTGTTGATGTTGAGAGAGAGGGATGTCAGCCCCACCGAAGTGAGGAAGGTGTGTGCGAGCGCGATGACCTCGGCGTCCGCCGCGGGCAGCTCGCTGCCGTAAAGCTCCACGCCGAACTGATGGTGTTCGCGCAGTCTCCCGTTCTGGGGACGCTCATAGCGGAAGACGGACGCGAGATAATAAGCCTTCATGGGGAGGGGCTGCTGCGCGAGCCCGTTCTCGATGAAAGCGCGCGCGACGCCCGCCGTCCCCTCGGGGCGCAGAGTCATGCTCCTGCCACCCTTGTCGAGGAAGGTGTACATCTCTTTGGTCACGATGTCCGTAGTCTCCCCCACGCCGCGCGTGAAGAGTTCGGTGTGCTCGAACATGGGGGTGCGGATCTCGCGGAAGCCGAAGAGCGCGGCGACTCTGCGCGCGTTCTCTTCGACGTAATGCCATTTGTAGGCGTCCGAAGGAAGCATATCCTTGGTGCCTTTGGGGATGTTGATCATTTCTCCTCCGCGCGGCTCCTCCCGAGCCGCATGCCGCCGCAAACGCACTTTATCGCCCGTTTTTGACGGATAAAGTGCGCTTTTAGGCACATATCACAGAATGTATTTTTTGAGCGACGCCGCGCGCAGCGAAGTCGCGAGATGCGCCGTGACGTAATCGCGGTCGATGTTGATCTCTTTGGTGGTGTTGTCGTCCGCCTCGTAAAGGATGTCCTTCAGAAGGTGTTCGAGCACCGCGTGCAGACGTCTTGCTCCGAGGTTTTCGCTGTTTTCGTTTTCGAAATACGCCGTCCGCGCGATCTCTCTGATCGCCTCGTCCGTGAAGTTCAGCGTCACGCCGTCCACGCCGAGCAGCGCTTTGTACTGTTTGAGCACCGCGTTGTCCGGCTCCGTCAGGATCTTGACGAAATCCTCTTCCGTGAGGTTATCAAGCTCCACTCTGATGGGGAACCTGCCCTGCAATTCCGGGATGAGATCCTCCATCTTTGACATGTGGAACGCGCCCGCCGCGATGAAGAGGATGAAGTCCGTGCGGATGGAACCGTACTTGGTCTGCACCGTGCTCCCCTCCACGATGGGCAGGATGTCGCGCTGCACGCCTTCGCGGGAGACATCGTGTCCCTGATCTCTGCCCGCGCGCGCCGCCACCTTGTCTATCTCGTCGAGGAAGACGACGCCGTCCTGCTCCGCTCTTGCCAGCGCTTCGGAGGTGATGGAATCCTGATCCACCATCTTCTCAGCCTCTTGGTTGACGATGAAATCCATCGCCTGCTTGACGGTGAGTTTGCGTTTCTTGACTCTGCCGCCGCCCATCATGCCGCCGAAAATGCTGCCGAGGTCGATCTCGTTGCCGGGAGCGTTGCCGGGGGTGAGCTGTATGGGCTTGGGCTGCTGTTTGATCTCCATCTCGATGGTGATGCCGTCGAGGTGTCCCGCGCGGATCTCGCTCAAAAGTTCCTCTTTGAGCTGCGCGTCGGACTTATCCGCCGTGTCCGCCTTCTTGCGGATGGGAAGGATGATGTCCACCAGCTTGTTCTCCGCGATCTCGGTGGCGCGGGGCATGACTTCTTTGAATTTCTCGTCCTTGACCATGCGGATGGAGACCTCGACAAGGTCGCGGATGATGCTCTCGACGTCTCTGCCCACATAGCCCACTTCGGTGAACTTGGTGGCTTCCACCTTGACAAAGGGGGCGCGGACGAGCTTGGCGAGCCTTCTTGCGATCTCCGTCTTGCCGACGCCGGTGGGCCCCTTCATGAGGATGTTCTTGGGAGTGATCTCCTCGCGCATCTCCTCGGGAAGACGGCTGCGGCGGTAGCGGTTGCGCAATGCGATGGCGACCGCGATCTTGGCTTCCTGCTGCCCTATGATATATCTGTCAAGTTCTTTGACTATCTGTTTGGGGGTGAGTTCCATAATGTCTCCTTACACCGTCTCCACGGTGATGTGGTCGTTGGTGAACACGCAAAGTTCCGACGCGATCTTGAGCGCGCGGACGGCGATCTCTTTTGCGTCGAGATCGGTGGCTCCCGCAAGAGCGCGTGCCGCAGCGAGCGCGTAATTGCCGCCGCTGCCGATGGCGCAGATGCCGCTCTCCGGCTCGATGACCTCTCCGCTGCCGGACACGATGTAGAGGGAGTTCGCGTCCGCGACGATGAGCAGCGCCTCGAGCTTGCGGTACATTTTGTCGCTGCGCCAGAGCTCCGCGAGTTCCACTGCGGAACGCATGAGGTTCCCGCTGTATTTTTGCAGCATTTCTTCAAATTTTTCCGAGAGCGCAAAGGCGTCCGAAACGGACCCCGCGAACCCTATCACGACTTTGTCGTTGTAGATGCGCTTCACCTTGACGGCATTGCCCTTCATGATGACGCTCTCGCCCATCGTGACCTGTCCGTCGCCCGCTATCGCGGTCATGCCGCCTCTTTTGACGGCGCAGATCGTAGTGCCTCTGAATTCCATAATTGCCTCCGCCGGTCTCGCCGGCACGGTTGATTTAGTCGGAATATCCCGTCTCCGAGATGAATCCCATTATATCACGGACCGCACGGTCGTGATAGTATTTCTTTCTCTCTTTTTTCCCGACGCGCGACGCTTCGGGCAGCAGTCCGAAATTGGCGTTCATGGGCTGGAAACCCGTCCCTGCGCCTGCGACGTATCTTGCGAGCGCTCCCGTGACCGTCGTAGCGGGCGGCACGGCAACGCTTCTGCCCTCGAGCTCCCTTGCGAGAGATACGGCGGCGATGAGCCCGCTCATGATGCTCTCCACATAGCCCTCCACGCCCGTGAGCTGTCCCGCGGCGTACAAAACATTTTCCCCAGCGAACCTGAAACACGCATTAAGTTTGCCCGCGGAGTTGAGATAGGTATTGCGGTGCATCACGCCGAAGCGCAGAAACTCCGCTTTGCGGAGCGCGGGGATCATCCCGAACACCCTCTTCTGCTCGCCGAAAGTGAGATTGGTCTGGAACCCCACGAGATTCCAGCAATCACCCGCGACGTTCTCGCGCCTGAGCTGCACCACCGCATACGCGCCCTTTCCCGTACGCGGATCCCTGAGTCCTACGGGGCGCAGGGGGCCGAACCGCATCGAGTCCTCTCCCCTACGCGCGATCTCCTCGATGGGCATACACCCTTCAAAGAGCTCCTTTTTCTCGAAATCGTGCAGCACGACGGTCTCCGCCGAGACGAGAGCCTCGCGGAACGCGCGGTACTCCTCCCTCTCCATGGGCAGATTGAGATAGTCGTCGCCCCGCCCGTATCTGCCGCCGAAATAGGCGTGCTCCATGTCTACGGACGCGGATTCCACGATGGGCGCGATCGCGTCGTAAAAATGGAGATTCTCCTCTCCCGTAAGCGCTCCGAGGCTTTTTGCGAGCGCGTCCGAGGTAAGCGGTCCCGTGGCGATGATCGCGGGAGCGGACGGGATGTCCGTCACCTCTTCGCGCACTAGTTCGAAACAGGGATAAGCCGCGAGTTCCCGCTCCACGGCTGCGGAAAAGAGATCCCTGTCCACCGCGAGCGCGCTGCCGGAAGGCACCCTGCACTCACGTGCGAGCGCGAGCAGCCTGCATCCGAGCGCGTCGAGTTCCGCTTTGAGAGTGCCCGACGCCGTCTCCTCCGTCTCCGATTTCAGGGAATTGGAGCAGACCAGTTCCGCCAGCCTGTCCGTGCCGTGCGCGCCCGTTCTCTTCACGGGGCGCATCTCGAACATCCTTACGCCGAAACCGCGCGAGAGCAGCTGCAGCGCCGCTTCACAGCCCGCGAGCCCTCCTCCGACCACGGTCACGACGGGTCTCATTTATTTTCCTCTGCGGGCGCGGGAGCCGCTTCACGGTGTCCGCACGCCTTATTCATGCACACGTATGTCCTTTTCTCTCCCCTGCCGGATATGCGCATCGCTCCGCCGCAGTCGGGACAGAGTTTGGGCGCGGGCAGATCCCAACAGGTGAAATCGCACTTGGGATAGTTGTCGCAGCCGTAGAATATCTTGCCCGCCCTGCTCGTCTTCTTGACGACGGGACCGCCGCACTTGGGGCACTTGCCCACCACCTCGACGAAACGCTTGATGTTCTTGCACTCCGGATAATTGGGACAGGCAAGGAATTTGCCGTACTTGCCCTCTTTCACCACCATCTTCGCGCCGCACTTGTCGCACACGACGTCGCTCACCTCGTCGGGGAGCTTGCCGCCGCCGCCCGAGTGATAGGCGCGGTCGATGAACTTCTGCAGCCTGGGATAGAACGC
>CASDRL010000044.1 GCA_949283145.1 uncultured Clostridia bacterium
GAAAACGCCAACATGCAGAAGAGCGTCAACGGGCTCAACAACTATGTCCGCGAGCACTTCACCAAGAAATATTGGCTTTATAAGGTCTATCCCAAAGAGGTCCGCGAGGCGCATGAGACGGGCGACATCCATCTGCACGACCTCGGGTTCTTCGGCCCCTACTGCGCGGGCTGGGACGTGAGACAGCTCCTCACCGACGGTTTCGGCGGCGTGAGCGGCAAGGTGGAATCCCGCCCCGCAAAACACCTGCGTTCCTTCCTCGGTCAGCTGGTCAACTCCACCTTCACCACCCAGGGCGAGACCGCGGGCGCACAGGCGTGGAGCTCCATCGACACCTATTGCGCGCCCTTCATCTACTATGACAACATGACCTACGAGCAGGTGAGACAGTGCCTGCAGGAATTCGTGTTCAACATCAACGTGCCCACGCGCGTCGGGTTCCAGTGCCCCTTCTCCAACCTGACCTTCGACATCAAGGTGCCGCGCACTCTCGCGGACCAGAACGTCGTCGTCGGCGGCGAGATCAAGGACAAGACCTACAAAGAGTTCCAGCACGAGATGGACATCTTCAACAAGGCGTTCTGCGACGTCATGCTTGAGGGCGACTCCAAGGGCAGGGTGTTCACCTTCCCCATCCCCACCATCAACGTCACCAAGGAGTTTGACTGGAACAGCGAAGTGGTCAACGCCTTTATGGAGATCACCTGCAAATACGGCATCCCGTACTTTGCCAACTACATCAACTCCGACTTGAGCCCCGAGGACGCCGTCAGCATGTGCTGCCGTCTGCGTCTCGACGTCAGCGAGCTGAGGAAGCGCGGCGGCGGTCTGTTCGGCTCCAACCCCCACACCGGGTCCATCGGCGTCGTCACCATCAACATGCCCCGCATCGGCTATCTCAGCAAGACGGAAGGGGAGTTCTTGGAGCGCGTCCGTCACATGGCGGTCATCGCGAAGACCTCTCTCGAGATCAAGCGCAAGATCGTCGAGGCACAGTCCGAAAGAGGGCTCTATCCCTACTCCACGCACTATCTCCGCGGCGTCAAGGAACGCACCGGTGAGTATTGGTCCAACCACTTCAACACCATCGGCATCATCGGCATGAACGAGGCGTGCCTCAACTTCATGGGCAAGGACATCTCCACCCCCGAAGGACAGCAGTTCACCATCCGCGTCATGAACTATATGCGTGAGATCATGGTGGAGTTCCAGAAGGAGACCGGGCACATGTACAACCTGGAGGCGACCCCCGCGGAAGGCACTTCCTACCGCCTCGCGCTGCTTGACAAGAAGTACTATCCCGGCATCATCACCGCGGGCGAAGAGGACGTCTATTACACCAACTCCGCGCAGCTCCCCGTCGGCTTCGGCGAGGACATCATGGAGACGGTGAAGCTGCAGGACGAGATCCAGTCCCTCTTCACGGGCGGCACCGTCCAGCACCTCTACCTCGGCGAGAGCGTCAAGGACATCAACGCGGCGAAGAAACTCATCAAGAAGATCTTCGAGACCTCCAAGATGCCTTACATCTCCATCACCCCCACCTTCAGCGTCTGCCCCAACCACGGCTACATCGACGGCGAGCACTTCACTTGCCCCGAGTGCGGCGCGGAAGCGGAAGTGTACACCCGCGTCGTCGGCTACCTCCGCCCGGTGCAGAACTTCAACAACGGCAAGAAGGAAGAGTGGAGAGAGAGGGTGAAGTACGAGCTCAAACCCGAACAGCTCAAGACCGTCAAACTGTAAGAAACAGCGGTTTATATGCGCAAAAATGGACGGTAAAGCCGTCCATTTTGCAACTTAGCCCCTTCCGCCCCGTCGCGGCGGCGGGAGTGGGGAGCCCTGCCCCGAAAGCGCGGGGAGGGGAGACAAGCGAGGTGAGTGCGATATGATGATCGCAGGTTACAACCCTAATAGTTTTGTGGATTTCCCGGGCAACATCGCTGCGATAGTTTTCGTGGGCGGGTGCAATCTCCGTTGCTGGTACTGCCACAATGCGGAGATCCTCGACACCAAGGAGTTCCTCTCCGACGATGCCATTCTGGAGCGCATCAAGGACAATTTCCTTCTTGACGGCGTGGTCATCTCGGGCGGCGAGCCCACCTTGCAGCCCGACCTGTTCGATTTCGCGCGCAAGCTCCGCGACATCGGGATGCAGGTCAAGCTGGACACCAACGGTATGCGCCCCGACGTCGTGAAGGCGGGCGTGGAACAGGGGTTGTTCGATTACATCGCCATGGACGTCAAAGCCCCCTTCGACAAGTATTTCAAGGTGTCGCCCACCCGCACCGCGCACCCCGACAAGCTGCGCGAGACCGCATCCTTCCTCATGTCGCAGGACAAGATCCCCTACGAGTTCCGCATGACCGTCATCCCGCAGTTCGACATCGAGGATATCGTCGAGGCAGCAAAGGAGATCGCAGGCGCGCGCGTGTTCTATCTCCAACCCTACGTCGACCACGGCATGGGGTTCAAGCCACCCTCCAAAGACTTCCTCGCCGCCGCCCGCGAAGCGTGTCTGCCTTATGTGAACACCGAAGTAAGATGAGCGCCGACAGGCGCTCATCTTGCTTCGGGCGCAAAGATGCCCAAGGGGCTCTGCCCCTTGACCCCGCGAGGGGCATTATGCCCCTCGACCCCAAACTTTTATATAATATTGCGCCGAGC
>CASDRL010000045.1 GCA_949283145.1 uncultured Clostridia bacterium
AATACGAACCAGCCTCGGAGCAATTCTTTTCGGCGCTTTTGCACAGCCGAAACTTGCCAATATGTATACTATTGCCTGCGTTCCGCCCGTGCAACATCATCCGAAAATCTCTTGCTCTGAGGTGCGAGCAGTTCCGCGCCAGCCGATTTTTGGCTGAGCAAGGAAGTCGCCGCAGCTAATACCCCTCCGTATTGGCAAGGCGAATGACGCGGTTCAGGCAGAAATCGGCGGCGCTGAACCTGGTTCGTATTATTCCTGTCTGGCATGCCGGACCCGGTTCGTATCGTCCCGCTTCGGCATTTCGGGGCACTTGACGGCTTTTTAGGATATTTGCCCGCGCGTTGCGGAAACTATCCGGGACACGGGAGGTTTCAATGGACAGGACGGGCATCGTGCGCAGGATGGATGAGCTGGGGAGGATCGTCATCCCCAAGGAGATAAGGCGGGTCATGCGGCTCGCGGAAGGGGAGGAGATGGAGATCTTTCCCGAGGGGGATCAGTTCGTGGTGCGGAAGCATTCGCGCTTTTCCGCCCTCGGGCGCACCGTCGACGCCGTTGTCGGGCTGCTCGCTGAGCACACGGGGTGCGAAGTCTTCCTCGCGGCGGCGGGAGTCGTGACCGCGGCGGGCGGAAATATGAGAAAGGCGCTTCTCGCCCGTCCGCTCGCGGAGGGGTTCGCCGCCCGCTTCCGCGGCAGAGAGATGGTGTGCGTGAAAGGGGAAAGCGGGCTTTCGCCCGTCGAAGGGACGGATGTCGGCGGCAGCGTCCTCGCCTTTCCTGTCGGGTGCGCGGGCGACGTCACGGGCAGGCTCTTCCTCGCGGGGGAGGGCGCGGAGGAGGCGGAGGCGCTCGCCGCGTTTGCGGCGGAACTCCTGGGCGAGCTGTGCGGCGAGTGAAGAGAGATGTCTCCGGGCGCGGAGGAAGACTCGCGGGCGGAGCGGCGGTGCTCGCGTTGGGCAGCGTCATCGCAAAACTCATCGGCGCTTTCCACCGCGTTCCTCTCACCAATATTTTGGGAGCGGGCGGCATGGGCGTCTATCAGCTCGTCTTCCCCGTCTATGCGCTCTTCATCACCCTTTCGACGGCGGGCATCCCGACGGCGCTTTCGCGCTTAGTCGCGGAGCACCGCGCGAGGGGAGAGGACGCCCGCAAATATCTTGCCGCGGCGCTCTTCACCCTCATCGCGCTCTCCGTGCTCGCTGCGGCGCTCATCGTCGCGCTCTCGCACGTCCTTGCAAGATGGCAGGGCAATCCCGCGGCGGCGGGCGGCTATGTCGTCATCGCGCCCGCCGTGGTGTTTTCCGGCATAGTGGCGGGGCTCAGAGGGTGGTTCCAGGGCGAGATGCGCATGACGCCCACGGCGCTCTCTGCCGTCATCGAACAGCTCGTCAAGCTCGGCGTCGGGGTCGGGCTCGCGGCGCTCCTCGCGCCGCGCGGCATGACGGCGGCCGTTCTCGGCGCGCTCGCGGGGGTGACGGTGTCGGAGTTCGTCGCCGCGGCTTATCTTTTCATCGTCCGCGCCGTCGAAAAAAAGAGGGGAGCGGGCGCCCGCGGCGCCTTGCGCTTGGACACCGTGGAACGGAAAGCCATGTTCCGCACCGCGGCGCCCATCGCGCTGCTCTCCGTCATCATCCCTCTGGGCGCGTTTTTCGACACCTTCATCGTCGTCAACGCGCTGAAATGGGGCGGGGCGGACACCGCCTCCGCGACCGCGATGTACGGGCTGTATTGCGGCCCCGTGACTTCCCTCGTCAACCTGCCAGTGGCAGTGGCGATGGCACTCGCCGTCGCCGTCGTCCCCGCCGTTTCCGTCTCGCGGGCGGAAGCCGACCTCGGCGGCGTCCTCGCAAAGAGCAGGATGTCCGTCAAACTCGTCTATCTCATCGGGGTCCCGTCCGCGCTCTTCCTCATGGTCTTCGGCAGGAATATCCTCTCCGTACTCTATCCCGCCCTCGACGCATTTGAGGTGAGAGAGGCGGCTCGGCTCCTTTCCGTCGCCGCTTTCGGGGTGGTGCTCGCAGGCTCGACGCAGATCTATGTCTCGCTCTTGCAGGCGCTTGACAGGACGAAATCGGCAGTTAAAAGCCTTTTTGCGGCAGTTGTCGTCAAAGCGGTGCTCTCCGTAGTGCTCGTGCGGTTCATCGGCGTGATGGGCGCCGCCGTCGCGGGAGTTGCGATGAGCGCGGTCTCGTTGCTTTTGGTCTCCGTCTCATTCCACCGCTTTACGGAGATACGCCTTGAAAAAAATGTTGCCCAAACGCTGGTGTGCGGTGTTATAATGGCGCTGGCAGCGCTCGTCGTGAGGGAGTATGTGCCCTCGGACATCGGGGCTGTGGCTGTCGGCGCCGCGGTGTGCCTTTTGGTCTACGGCTGGCTCACCATGCTCGCGGGCGTGTTCACCGAACAGGAGTGCCTCTCGCTGCCGTTCGGCAGCCGCCTTGCGAAACTGAGAAGAAAAATAAGATTTTGGGAGAACGGATATGACCGATGACAAGCGCCGTCCCGCGGCGGAACACGCCGCGTCGCGGCAGATCTACATAGCAAAGGACATTTTGCCCGGTTGCGTCTATGTCAACAAGCGCATCCCCCTCACCGTCTGCGGTGTGGAGGATGGCGAGCGCGACGCGGTGAGAGCCCGCCTTGTCTCGCTCTACGGCGGGGAGACGGTCGCGGAAGCGTTCGCAGGCGGAAAATGCCTTGAATGCGCGCTTTCCGACCTTCCCGGAGACTTTGAGAGCGTGGACATCCCCGCGCAGAGCCTCACCGAGCGCAAGCGGTTCGACTTTTCCGACCTTCACGAGATCATGGCGCGGCTGCGCGGCGAGGGCGGCTGCGAGTGGGACAGAGCTCAGGACCACAACAGCATCCGCATCAACCTCATCGAGGAGGCGTATGAATTGGTGGACGCCATCGATCACGCCGACGTCGCGGGGATGCTGGAAGAGAGCGGCGACATCCTCATGCAGGCGGTCTTCCATACGCAGATCGCGGAAGAGGCGGGGGAGTTCGACTACGGCGATATGGTGACGGGGCTTTGCCGCAAGCTGCTTGACCGTCACACTCACATCTTCGGCGCAAACCATGCGGACAATGCCGAGCAGGCGCTCGGGTTCTGGAACGAAGCCAAAAAGAAAGAGAAGAAATATACCTCGAACACGGACGCCATGGACAGGGTGCCCAAAAATCTCCCCGCGCTCCTTTACGCGGAGAAGGTGCAGAAGGTGGCAAAGCGCGCCGGGTTCGACTGGAGCGACTACGCTCCCGCCGCGGAAAAGGTGAAAGAGGAGCTTGACGAGTTCCTCGCCGCGGACGCCGCGCACATGACCGAGGAAGGGGGCGACCTGCTCTTTGCCGCGGTCAATCTGCTGAGGCTGAAAAAGGTGGAAGCGGAGAACGCTCTGCGCGAAGCGAGCGCGAAATTTTTCCGTCGTTTCGGCGCGGTGGAAGAGGCGGTGAAAGCTCGAGGCAAGGAGATGACGGAGCTTTCCCTTGAGGAGCTCGACAAGATCTGGGACGAGGTGAAATCGTCCGAAAAAGAGGTTGAATGAGCACTTTTTGCGGGTCAAACCTCACATCACGCATTTTTCTCGCGCCGCTCGCAGGTTTCAGCGACGCGGGTTTCCGCGCGCTTGCGGCGGGATACGGGGCGGGGCTCACGTACACCGAGATGGTGAGCGCAAAGGGGCTTTGCTACGGCGGCAAAGGCACGGAGCCGCTGCTTTTCACGGAGCCCGTATGCACTCCGCGCGCCGTGCAGCTTTTCGGCTGTGAGCCCGAGTTCATGCGCCGCGCCGCAGGGGATGCTCGGCTAAGTGACTTCGACATCATCGACATCAACATGGGCTGTCCCGTGAAAAAGGTGTTTTCAAACGGGGACGGCAGCGCGCTCATGGCGCATCCCGACCTCATCGAGGACATCGTCCGCGCCGTCGCCGAGGGTGGCGGGAGACCCGTCACCGTCAAGCTACGTGCGGGCATCAGACAGGGGGAAACCCTTGCCGTCGAATGCGCGCTTGCGGCGGAGAGAGGGGGCGCTTCCGCCGTCACCGTGCACCCGCGCTTCCGCGAGCAGATGTACGCGGGCTCGGCGGATCACTCGGTCACCGCCGCGGTGAAAGAGGCTCTTTCCGTCCCCGTCGTCGCAAACGGCGACATCGCGGATGCGGCAAGCTATTTCGCCGTGCGCCGCGCCACTCATGCGGACGCGTATATGATCGGCAGAGGCGCGCTCGGGCGCCCGTGGATATTCGGAGTGCTTGGGGCTCTCGACAAGCTCTCGGACGACGAGATATTCTCGGCGGACGGCGCCGTCAGACCCGACGCGCTCGCGTATGCCGACGAGCTTCAGGAAAAAGCGAGGTCGGAATTCGACGCCGTGAACGCCGTAAAAAAGCATGTCGAAGTCCTCCTCAAAGTGCTGCCGGAGCGCACCGTCGCAAATGTGATGAAATTGCACCTTTGCCATTACGCAAAAAACACTCCGCACGCAAAGGCAGTCCGTCTCGCCGCCTCGCGCATAAGCACCGTCACGGACGTCCTGTCCGTCGCCGACGAGTTTTTGTCTTGACCCGAAATATCCGTTTAGATGGTGGGAAAACCGCATTTTGAATAGGCTTATGATCTCCGTTTCGGAATAACAAAAAACGCTTCGGTCGGATCCGAAAGCGAATTTTATCGGCAGGAGAATGATCGTGTCCGTCAACCCAAGGCGGGCATTTTCACGCAGTTCAGGTCAATCGCTTATAAGGGAATCGAAAGTTTCGTCAAATATATCGCACAGTTTGGCGATGGTTTCAAGATTGGGTTCCGCGACACGGTGTTCCCATGCGCTCACCGTGCGCTGATCAACGCCAAGCATATTCGCAAGCTGGCATTGCGAGATCATTTTTGCAAGGCGAAGGCTTTTCAGATTTTCAGCGAACTTTATCTCTTTCACTGCCTACAAGTTACCAAAATTTTTGGTCACACGCATGACGTACCAAATTTATTGGTATAGAATATGATCAAACTATATGGCGCTGCGCGGCCGCGGTGTGACGGGATATGGGGTTAACTATTATGCTTTTCATGCGTTTAGCGTGCGCCGCCGCGTCGCAAAAATGAGACCAAGGAGAAAATTATGGGATACTGTAAAAATTGTCTTCATTTTACCCGCGACAACATTTTTTTTGCACATTGTAGTCTGACAGACAGAGAGGTGCAAGCTTATGGTTCATGCAGTCATTTTTATCCCTATAATAATAATGACGATTACACTCCGAGCGGGAGCGGCTGTTTTCTCACATCGGCTTGTGCGGAGTATCTCGGCAAGCCGGACGACTGCGAAGAATTGACGAAATTGAGAGCTTTCCGCGACGGCTATATGAAAAAGAGCGAGTCCGGACGCGCGCTTGTCGAAGAATATTATAAGACGGCGCCCGAGATCGTCCGCAAGATAGAGTCATCGGGCAAAAAGGATGAATACTATTCTTACATCAATTCCGTTGTGAATGAGTGTATCGCAGATATCGATGCCGGCAGAAACGATGCGGCACTGGACAAATATGTTGCCATGGTGAAGTGCTTGGGAGAAAAACTCCTGCAAATTGCCGAGGAATGAGGGGCGTTTTCTGCGGCTTGTCCGGTGAATTTTGTCGGTGACCGGAACAGCTCGCATTTATTCTTTCCGTTCGCGGTATACGCAGCGGATGAGAAGAATAAATGTTTGTAAGCGGGCTCTTGTATGCTATAATATGCAAAATAAAGCATATGAGAGAAGGCCATGTTCAATATAGTTTTGGTTGAGCCCGAGATCCCGCAGAACACGGGCAACATAGTCAGAACCGCCGCGGCAACGGGCTGCACGGTGCATCTCGTGAAGCCGCTCGGCTTCGACATCTCCGACCGCGCGTTGAAGCGCGCGGGGCTGGACTATTGGCACCTTGCGGATTTCAAGGTATATGAGAGCCTTGCAGACTTTTTCGGGAAGAATGCCGCGGGGAGATGCACCCACACGGGCGGATCGGCGTATGCCGTGACGGCGGAGGATGCGAGCCCCGCGTTTTGGTTTCTTTCCACCAAGGCGGCAAAGGCGCATACGGAGGCGGCGTTCCGCCCCGGCGACTACCTCATCTTCGGCAAAGAGACTAAGGGTCTTCCCGAGGATCTGCTCGTTGCCAACTACAAAAACACAATACGGATACCGATGCGGGCGGAGGCGAGATCGCTGAATCTTTCCAACTCCGTGGCGATAGCAGTCTATGAGGCGCTCCGTCAAAACGGCTTCGGCACTCTTTCCGCGGAGGGACATCTGACTTCGCGGGAAATGTGACTTGTTGTCCGCCGTGCCAGCCATGCCGGTGTTGGCGTCACGTGTCGGTCCGGCATAGGCATAGAAGAAAGGTGCGGCTCGGCGCCTTCTTTTTTTGCGAAATCGGCTCGGGAAGGGCGGTACACGATACGTTGACCGTGAAATAACACGATTTGTGTTGTGAACATATGCGCATATGGGCAGGGGAGAAAATGAGGCGTCCTCGTGTGCGGCTTTCTCCGTTCGGGAACGGTTTGAGATCGAGACGCACGGGTGCTCCGCGGCGGGCGGTGTTGCCGTTTTCCGTCTGTTGTCGCATGGGTGCGCTTTTTGGCGTTGCGGCGCGGCGGTGGCGTCTGTACGCTCTCTCGCAGGTCTTGACCCGAGCGACACCCCAAAGGCAGAACTCTGCTCGTGCCTGTATGATCGGCATCCGCCGGAAGTGCCCGGGACAATATTAAAGTTTTGTTTGCGATATGCGCGGGCGTGTGATATAATTTATGCCGTTGACGCGGTCGGCATCCGCGTCGGCGCCAAGTTTGAAAGAAAATCCATCATAAAGGAGATCCCCCATGAGCAAGATGACGATCAGAGACATCGACGTCAAAGGCAAAAAGTGCCTCACCCGTGTGGACTTCAACGTCCCCATGGTCGACGGTGTGATCACGGACGAGAACCGTATCAACGGCGCGCTGCCCACCATCAAATATCTGATGGATCACGGCGCGAAGGTGATCCTTTGCTCCCACCTCGGCAAGCCCCACAACATCTTCACCCCCGGTTTCGGCCTCACTAAGAAGGAGAAAAAGGCGGTGGAGGCTCTCCCCGAAGGCGAGAGAGAGGCGGCAAAGGCGGAGTATATCGCAAAAGCCCTCAAAAACGATCCCAAGAAATTGTCTTTGAAGCCTGTCGCGGACAGGCTGGCTGAGATCTTCCCCGGCAAGGTGACGTTCGCCACCGACCTCGTGGGCGAGGACGCGCACGAGAAAGTCGCAGCCCTCAAGGACGGGGAGTGCGTGCTGCTCGAAAACACCCGCTTCGACGCCGGTGAAGAGAAGAACAGCGAGGAGCTTTGCAGAAAGCTTGCGGACTTCTGCGACATCTATGTCAACGACGCGTTCGGCACCGCGCATCGCGCTCACGCCACCACCGCGGGTATCGTGCAGTACGGTTTCGCTCCCGTTGCGGTCAGCGGCTTCCTCATCGAGAAAGAACTGAAATTCCTCGGCGGTGCGGTGGAAAACCCCGTGCGTCCCTTCGTCGCCATCCTGGGCGGTGCGAAGGTCTCCGACAAGATCGGCGTCATCGAGAGCCTCATCGGCAAGTGCGACGCGCTCATCATCGGCGGCGGCATGGCGTACACCTTCCGCGCGGCGCTGGGCTACAAAGTCGGCAACAGCCTCCTCGAAGAGGACAAGATCGAGCTTGCGAAAGAGCTCATGAAGAAGGCGGAAGAGAAGGGCGTCAAGCTCATGCTCCCCGTGGACAACGTCATCGCGGACGCATTCTCCAACGACGCGAACATCAAGGTGGTCGAGGGCGACATCCCCGACGGCTGGATGGGGCTGGACATCGGTCCCAAGACCATCGAGATCTTCTCCGAAGCGGTCAAGACCGCAAAGACGGTGGTTTGGAACGGACCCATGGGCGTCTTCGAGATGGAGAACTTCGCCAAGGGCACCAAGGCGGTCGCCAAGGCGCTTGCGGAGACGGACGCCATCACCATCATCGGCGGCGGCGACAGTGCGGCTGCGGTCGCTCAGCTCGGCTATGCCGACAAGATGACCCACATCTCCACGGGCGGCGGCGCGTCCCTCGAATTCCTCGAGGGCAAGGTGCTCCCCGGCATCGCCTGCCTCAACGACAAGAAGTGACATCGGAGGGCGCGGATATCCGCGCCCTTTTCCAAACCGGGCGTTAAGCGTGCAAAACCGACGGATAAACCCTCGTTTTGTGCATTATTTGCGCCGTGAAAGGCATCGAACGATAAGCGGGCGTGCCCCGCACAGGATAAGAAAGGAGAACATTATGCGCAAACCCATCATTGCAGGCAACTGGAAGATGAACAACACCATCGCCGAGACCAAGGCGCTCGTCAAGGACCTCATCCCCCTCGTCAAAGACGCGAAGTGCGACGTGGTCATCTGCACCCCCTATACCGACCTTGCGGCAGCCGTCGAAGCGACTCAGGGCACCAACATCAAAGTGGGCGCCGAGAATGTCCATTGGGCGGAGAAAGGTGCGTTCACCGGCGAGATCAGCGCCAAGATGCTCGTCGAGCTCGGCGTGGAATACGTCATCATCGGGCACAGCGAGAGAAGGCAGTATTTCGGTGAGACGGACGAGACCGTCAACGCTCGTATGAAGGCTGCGCTCGCGGCGGGGCTCAAGCCCATCGTGTGCGTCGGCGAGACCCTCGAGGAGCGGGAGAGCGGCAAGACCGAAGAGGTCGTCACCCGTCAGACTGTCGCCGCCTTCAAGGACATCGACAAGGACGAACTTGACAACATCGTCATCGCCTACGAGCCCGTGTGGGCGATCGGCACCGGCAAGACCGCGACCGCCGAGGACGCCAACGACACCATCAAAGTCATCCGCGACACCATGGCGAAGCTCTATTGCCCCAAGTGCGCCGAGGACAGAGTGCGCATCCAGTACGGCGGCAGCATGAACCCCAAGAACGCCTCCGAGCTCATGGCGATGCCCGAGATCGACGGCGGACTTATCGGAGGGGCTTCGCTTAAGGCGGAGGATTTCAGCAAAGTCGTCAACTTCTGACGGCGCTATTCGGCGAATAACTGTGTCAGAGCCGCGTCCCCGACCGCTTACGTACGAGAAGTACGCTGCGCGCCCGGGAGACGCGGCTCTTCCTTGTTCTTCATCCGAATATCGCCGTCAGCGGATTAGCGTTTGTGCGGGCGTCTTCGAACACGACGTTTCTTTTTCGGAGACGGACTAACGAAACCTCCGAGCGTGATGTCCTTAGACACGATGTTATCTCGTTCGGAGTGGAGCCGCTCACCAAGCGCTCACAGGCGGTGTAACCGCCTCTTGAGCGCCGCGGCGACCGTGTGAGTGCCGAGGGCTGGACGGGAGTGCGTCGGCAATGCGCCATCTGATCGCTTCGCGGGCGCATTGCAAGCGGCATAACATGGCGGCGCCGTGAAGGCGCCGTCCTCGGACGCCCTCATGCCCGAGCGCCGAAGGTGACCCCTAAAACCGTGGGGCCCCTTCGGGGGGAATGGTTTTTGGGGGGAACCCGCAGGAGGGGGCTTAACAATACTTCCATGTCAGAGGACGGTAGCCCGTTTCAAGCACGGGGGAGGAGTCCCGGAGGGGAGGAGGGGGTCTGTCACTCCCATGTCAAAGGACAGTAGCTTATTTTTTCTTCGAGCACGAGCAACCCTTGAGCGAGCACCCCCGAGACGAAAAGCTCATTCGAAGCGTCTTTGAGCGCAACGAATATTTTATACAAAGCCCCTCCCCGTATGCGCCGGCTCCATGCGTTTCGGGCGGAACGGGCGCTTTCGCGTTCTGCCGGTGAGTTTGCTTTCGGATCGGTGGATCGCTTTGTCGAGCGCTTGTCACGGATCGTTGCATACAAAATAGTGCGGGTGTGCGCGTATGTTTTTTTGGATGTTCGAGGCGGGCAGTGCGCCGTGATGTTGCACAATTTGCGCGAAATGAATGTTTATCCTGCCGAAAACGCTGCAGGAAGCCCCGAGGAAGGCTTAATTAAAATTTATTGTTGCATTTTGTGTGAATATTGGGTATAATCAGCTTGTAAAGCGTTTCAGGGCGGATGATTTCCGCGGGGAACGGGATAAACCAAGGAGGTAATTATGAACAAAACCGATTTCATCAAGGCAGTTGCAGCCAAGGCTGACCTTTCCATCAAAGACGCGACCGCAGCGGTCGAAGCATACGGCGCAGTCATCGCAGACGCTCTCAAGGCCGGCGACAAGGTCGCGATCGCGAGCTTCGGCACCTATGAGCTCAAGCATAAGCCCGAAAGGACCGGCTTCAACCCCATCACGAAGGAGACCATCGTGATCGGCGCCAGCAACGCTCCCGTGCTCAAATTCGGCAAAGCGTTCAAGGATCTGTTCAACTGAACTTGAAATCGAAAGTGCCCTGCTTCGGCAGGGCACTTCACTTGTCCGGACGCATTTGACCGCGCCGTCCGCAGGCGGCGGCAGGGCAGTGCATCCCGTAAGTAGTTTCTCGCCTTGAAGCAAGCGGGAAAGCGTTTATTTCCGCTTTTATCGCAAGAGGGCGCGGGCATCGTCGCCCGCCTTTTTATTATCCCGCTCCGGCATGGTAAAAATGGTTTCCAGGCAATTTTCGCCGATATGTTTTTTGTGAGACATATCGGGCGGTCTGTATAGGTTTTTCGGGCGGTTTATCCGTTTACAATGCGGAAAACCTTTGGTATAATTTAAGCGTCAAAAAATTGATACGGAGGGCAAAATGAAAGTCACTTATACCGAACTTAAGGGCAAAAAGGAAGCCGGTTACGGCGTCACTCGCTGGGCTAACGCACAGGAGATCAATCAGAGCCTGAAAGAGCTCACCTCCCAGCCCATTTACAGCGTCACCGAGGAGGCTTATAAGGACATCTGCGAGAACTACTACGACAAGCAGTGCGCCAAGTCCAAAGCCATCACCGCGGAGGCGAAGAAGTACATCCCCGGCGGCGTGCAGCACAACCTCGCTTTCAACAAGCCTTTCCCCATGTGCATCGTCAAGGCGGAAGGCGCGTACATGTACGACCTTGACGGCAACAAGTATATCGACTTCCTGCAAGCGGGCGGCCCCACCATCCTGGGCAGCAACTATCCCGCCATCCAGGAAGAGGCGATCAAGCTCATCAAGGACTGCGGCCCCGTGACCGGTCTGTTCCACGAGGCGGAGCTCCTCATCGCGAAGGAGATCCACGAGTGCATGCCCAACGTCGAGAAATTCCGTATGCTCGGCAGCGGCACCGAGTCCGTCATGGGCGCCATCCGCGTGGCGCGCTGCGCGACCAAGAAGAAGAGAGTCATCAAGATCGGCGGCGCCTATCACGGCTGGTCCGATCAGATGGTCTACGGCACCAAGGTGCCCGGCACCAGACAGTTCCTCGAGTCCTACGGCATCCCCAACGGCACCTTCTCCGTCATCGACGAAGTGCGTCCCAACGATCCTCAGATGCTGGAAGACTACCTCAAATTCAACCAGGTGCGCGGCGGCACGGCGGCGGTCATCGTTGAGCCCGTCGGCCCCGAGAGCGGCACCCGTCCCGTTGACTTCGACTACAACAAGAAAGTCCGTGATCTCTGCGACAAGTACGGCGCGCTCCTCATCTTCGATGAAGTCGTCACCGGTTTCCGCGTGGGCGTCGGCGGCGCGCAGGGTCTGTTCAACGTCGTTCCCGACCTCACCATCTTCGGCAAGATCGTCGCGGGCGGCTATCCGGCTGCGGGCGGCATCGGCGGCAAAGCCAAGTATGTCGACCTCCTCGCGGCAGGCGTTGCGGGCGGTGCGAAGAAGGCGTATGTCGGCGGCACTCTCGCCGCGAACCCCCTCTCCGCAATGGCGGGCTATGTCGCCATCAAGGAGATCAAGAAGAACGACGCCTGCGTCAAAGCGGGTCTTGCGGGCAACAGGCTGACCGACGGTCTCGTCGACCTCATCAAGAAGCACGATCTGCCTTATGTCGCCTACAACCAGGGCTCCATCGTCCACCTCGAGTGCACGGGCGCAATGAGCTACGACTTCTCCTCCAAGTGCATCCTGAGCCTCCTCGGCGTCCTCAAGAAGAAGGACTCCATCATGGTCAGAAAGGAAGCGATGGAGCACATGGGCGCGGCATACATGTCCCACGGCATCGTCACTCTCGCGGGCAGCAGGCTCTACACCTCCATGGCGGACACCGACGAGATCATCGATGAGGCGCTCAACCGCTTCGACGACGTGTTCTCCCTCGTCAAGAAACGCACCAAGGTCGACACCCTCCAGCTCGCCGAGTACAAGCTCAAGAAAGCCCAGCAGTATCCCGCCGGTCCCAAGCGTGACAAGAAGATCAAGAAGGCGGAGAAGCTGATGGAGAAGGGTAAGAAGGAGCAAGCCCTCGCCGATTCCAAGAACTGACGCCGCTATTTGGCGAACAACTGCGTCAAAGGCACCCTTTCCTGCGGGTTACGTACGACATAGTACGCGCCCCTTGAAAAGGGTGCCTTTTCCTTGTTCTTCATCCAAATATCGGCGTCAGTCTTTCCGTCAAAATTATAGAAATATCGCGCTCAGCGTATGCATAAAAAACGGGGTGATTTCGCGTTCTGCATCCGAATATCGGCGTCAGTGAACGATCACTCATTCAGGGCGTCTTTGAGTACGCCGTCTCTCTTTCGGAGACGGTCTTACGCGCCGCTCAGCCAAACTTGCACCGTGGGCGAATTTTCGCCCGCGGTGCAAGTCGCGGCGCGCAAAGTGAGTGCCGAGCAACGCCGTAAACTCAAATAGGCACGGGCTTTAAGTGCGAACCGAAGGTCCAGCGATTGTTGCGCTCTGCGCCAATCGCGTCGCGCCGAATTCCTCCGCCCGTGCCGGGTTTTCGGTAAGTGCAGTTCTCCGCTCGGTTATGTCGGTGCGATATTAAAAACTTTTGTAGGAATGTGCTGTCAG
>CASDRL010000046.1 GCA_949283145.1 uncultured Clostridia bacterium
CGGGAAAAATCTCTGATTTTTCGCGTGGGGCAAGAGGCGCGGCGTTCAAGCGGCGGCTACGCCGCCTGTGAACGCTTGGGTGAGCGGCGCGTGATACCGTCTCCGAAAGAGAGACATCGTGCTCAACGCTTCGAATAAGTGTTCGTTGTCTGAGGGCAATATTCGGATGAAGAACAAGGAAGAGCCGCGTCTCCCGGGCGCGCAGCGTACTTCTCGTACGTAAGCGGTCGGGGACGCGGCTCTGACGCAGTTATTCGCCCGACGCTAAACCAGTTGTCTGAGCGTGATATTTGGATGCAGAACGCGAAAGCACCCCTTTTTCGGTGAGGCGCGTACTTAGTCGTACGTAACGAGCCGAAAAAGGGGTGCTGACAAAGTTCTGCGCCAAATAGCGCGCTCAGACGGCGGCGCGACCGCTGGTCAGGGCAGCCTTCACCAACATCACCACTCCGACGGCAAGGCTGATGGCGCCGATGGCGATGAAGATGCCTTCTACACCGCTGACGGCGTAGGCAACGATGAAGAGGATGCCGACGACGAGGGCGAGGAGGATGGTGAGGATGTAGAGGACCTTGGCGACTGATGCCATGCCTTTGAAGCTCTTGAACCCCATGACGAACACGAGGATGGCAAAGAGCAGGATGGCGATGCCGAGGATGAGGATCACGATGTCGGGAGCAAGAGCCGCGACCAGGATCAACGCGATGCCTATGAGCAGCTCGATGATGCCCATGATCCAGTTTTTGTGGAAGAGTTCGAAGAGACCGAGGACGGTGGCGATGACGCCGATGGTCATCATTGCGATGGCGGCGACGCCGGCTTCCAGCCAGACGAAGAGCACGCCCATGACGATGAAGAGCAGGCACAGCATGACGCTGTTGTCAGTCACCTTGGCGGTGGATTGGATCTTTTTTGCCATTATATCACCTCTTAAACGCGGCGGCGATGCGCCGTTTTTTCGTAGGGTATTATATTATAAGCTAACTTTATTTTCAACCCCCGTCCTGAAATTATGCAAATTTTTCACGATGAGACGCCCCGGCGGTGTGCCGAGCGGGAATGCGTCAAAGCGGTGGAAACGGCGGGTGGAAGTGGTGCAAAGCGGCAAGAAAAACAGGCGCTCCGAGAGGAACGCCCGTTTTTAGTGATAATGTCACCGCGCTCACTCGCTGCGGAGGGCGACGGTGGGATCCTTCTTGGATGCCACGCGGGAAGGTATGAAGCCCGCGAGCACACTCAACGCTATGCTGATGAGGAACATGACGATGCACTGCCACCAACTCACCTGCATGAGCCCGGTGATCCCGAGGACGGCTGCGAGGATGGCGCTGCCCGCAAACGAGATGGCGACGGCGACGATGACGCCTATGGCGCCGGAATATGCGCCCAGGATGGCGGACTCGGCAATGAACACGCGCGAGATGTCCTTCTTTCTTGCGCCGAGGGAGCGCAGCACGCCGATCTCCTTCCTGCGTTCCAGCACGGAGGTATAGATGATGATGGCGATCATGATGGTGGACACGATGAGGGAGATGGCGGCGAATCCGACGAGCACCTGCGTGACGGTGTCGCTCATCTCCTCAACGAAGCCCATGATGATGGCGAGCTGATCGGTGTATTTGATGGGATTGCCCGTCTCGTTCGTATAGCGGTCTATGAACGCCTCGAACTCCGCCTTGCTCTCGAATGAATGGCTGTAGAATTTGATCGCCTGCGGGGTGTCCACATCCGCGACGCCGAGCTTGCGCATGAGCTCGACGTGCATTTCGTAAGAGTCCACCTCGTCGCCGACATTGACGGTATCGCCCTTCTCGGGGTCGTCCGCCCCGTCATAGATGAGGTTGCTCACCTGCACCGTAGAATTGTATTTCCTGAAATTTTTCTCGGTGATGACAGTGGCGGGAGTGCCGTCCGCATTCGGTTTTGCCGCCGCGAGCGCCGCATCGAGCTGAGCCTGCGCGGGGTCGCTTTCCTCCGCCATGCCGAGCATGAGTTCGGTGAGCTCCGACGTATAGCCGACGTAACCGTTGATGGAAGTGACCGTGACTCCCTTCTTGGGGCGCACGACGCCCACCACCTCGAGTTCGACGCCTTCCATCGCGTCCACGGTGATCTTGTCGAGGGTGTTGCGCTTCTGCGGCGTGGCGGAATACACCCACTCCCCGTCCTCGTTCTGCGCGATGTAATAGGAAGAATCCGGCACCACCTTATAGGTCTTGCCGATGAGGTCTTCGATCTTGATGGGCTGATAGAACGGACTGTCCTCATTGCCCCCGATCACGCCCCCGAGGTCGGATGTGGAACGCAACCCCAGGATGAACATCGCAAAGTCGGGGAGCGCGTTATACTCGTCCACGACAATGACGATCTCGTTGGCGCTGACCGGCCAGCGGGAACCGCTGCCCACTAGGTCATACTGCCTGTCGAGAAGTCCTTGATCCGCAGACATCTCGTCCCAGCCCGCGCCGAAGCTGCTCGCCATGCCTCTGATGCTGTCGGGCAGCCAGTCCGGCATAGCGTCGATGAAGGGGTTGACCTTCATATATTCATTCTCGTTGCTCGGATTGTCGGCGTAAATGTTCAATGTGGTGCCGTACTCATACTTGACCACGCCCATGTCCGAGACCTCGCTCTCGTGAGAATCGAGATAGGCTTTGAGCGCTTTGAGGTCGTTCTCCGTAATGAGAGAACCGAGCTGATCCATCACGCTGCCGAGCACGACGTCCACCTTGACCTCGTCGCTGTCGGGATAAGCCTCTCCCGTGGAATGATCCTGCCCCAGAACGGTGTCGATGATCTGATTGAAATCTATGCCCTGCGCCTCTATGGCGATGGGGTATTGCGAGAGCGCGTTTTCCTCGAGCCCCGCGATGTACGCGCCCACGCCGTTGGAGAGGGCGAGGACGACCACGATGCCGATGATGCCTATGCTGCCCGCAATGGAAGTGAGCAGGGTGCGCCCCTTCTTGCTGAGCAGGTTGGTCCAGGAAAGATTGACAGCCGTCGCGACGGACATATAGGATTTCTCGCGCTTGCGTATGGCGCGGATCCTGTCCCCTATCCTCTTGAAAATGCTGCGCTTCTTTGCGGGCGCGGCGGTGAAACTCTCCGCCGTTTCGTCGCTATTCGCGGTTTTTGTTTCGCTTTCTGCGGTCTTAACAATGTTTTCGGCAATTTCGCCGTTGGCGGCTTCATCTTCCGCGAAGGCATTCGGAACGTCCGTGTACTCCTCTTTCTCCGCCGCTTCCGCCTCGGAATCGTAGGGCATGGTGTCGCCCACGATCTCGCCGTCCTTCAGATTTATGATGCGGGTGCTGTACTCTTCCGCCAGCTGTCCGTTGTGCGTGACCATGACGACCAGCCTGTCACGCGCCACCTCTTTCAGCAGCTCCATGACCTGCAAACCGGACTCGCTGTCCAACGCGCCCGTGGGCTCGTCCGCGAGAATGATGTCGGGGTCGTTGACAAGCGCTCGCGCGATGGCGACGCGCTGCATCTGTCCGCCGGACATCTGATTGGGTCTCTTCTTCGCCTGCTTTTCAAGCCCCACCTTTCTCAGCGCTTCCATGGCGCGCTCTCTGCCCTCTTCCTTGGAGATGCCCGCAAGGGTGAGGCTGAGCTGAACGTTCTTCAGGACGTTCATGTGGGGGATGAGGTTGTAGCTCTGGAAGACGAAACCGATCCTGCGGTTGCGGTAGGTGTCCCAATCCTCGTCGCGGTAGCGGGTGGTGGAGATGCCGTCCACCTGAATGTCGCCGCTGGTGTAGCGGTCCAAGCCGCCCACGATGTTGAGAAGTGTGGTCTTGCCGCACCCGGAAGGTCCGAGGATGGAGACGAACTCGTTCTTTCTGAACTCCACGGACACGCCGCGGAGGGCGAACACGCTCTCCTCTTCGGTGCGGTACTCTTTGGTTATATCAACAAGTTTAAGCATATTTTCCTTTTATCGCGCACATCGCGCGCACTTATCTTATAGTGTTACTTCACTTTATTTAAGCGTCCGTAGACGGGAATTATATTAACACAACACGTGTCGTTTGGCTATCGAATCGAGGGACATTTTGAAAAATTAGCCGCGCTCCGACTTCTTTTTTTACAACTTTGTGACAACTAAATGACATATTCCATGTTAGACTTAAATCAAGATGAAAAGGAAATTTGCGCGGCGATGCGGGCTCGCGCCATACGGGACGGAGCCGTCCCGGGCAATAACTGAGAGGGATAACGGAACCAAATGAGTGCTTACGACATCGCTGCCGCCATATTCGAACTGTTGGCGGGACTCGGCGCCTTTCTGATCGGCGTCAAAATGCTTTCCGACAACATGGAAAAGCTCGCCACCGGGAAGATGCGCATGCTCTTCCACCGCGCGTCCGGGAAGACCGAACTTCCCGAAGCCGCCACCCGCAAGGAGAAATTCCGCGCGAAGACCAAGGAATGGTCCTCAAACCTCGTAGGCGTGGGCATAGGCACGGCGGTCACCGCCGTCATACAGAGCTCATCGCTCACGACGGTCATGGTGGTCGGTCTCGTCAACGCGGGAGTCATGACTCTCACGCAGGCGACCACCATCACCATGGGCGCGAACATCGGCACCACCATCACGGCGCAGATAGCGGCGCTCTCCGCATTCGAATTCGCCGTGTTCGCGATGGGACTGACGGGCATAGGCATACTCGTCGCATACGCCACCAAGAAGGAAAAGGTGCAGACGGTATGCTACGCCGTGGCGGGACTTGGACTGGTGTTCGTAGGTCTGGACGTCATGGACGCCTCCATGAACTTCTTCCAGGAAAGCCAGGTCATAGTCGATCTGTTCGCCAGCATAACCAACCCGTTCCTGCTCTTCTTCCTGGGCATAGCGATCACGGCGATAATCCAGAGTTCCTCCGCTCTCACGGTCATCCTCATAGCCATGGCGGAAAGCGGCATACTCATCGGCGGAGGCGGCAACGCGGTGCTTTACGTCGTGCTCGGCACCAACATCGGCACCTGCGTCACCGCGCTGCTCTCGTCAATCGGCACCAACATCAACGCAAAGCGCGCCGCGGTGATACATCTGCTCTTCAACGTCATAGGCTCGATCATATTCTTCATCATAATGATATGCTGGCCGGAGATGAACGCAAACACGTTCGAAGCGTGGTTCCCCAATAATCCCGGCACGCAGATCGCGATGTTCCACACCTTCTTCAACGTCATCAGCACCATCCTCTTCCTGCCCTTCACCAACGGACTTGTCAAGCTCTCCGAGCTGCTCGTCCGCCCGAGAAAGAAGAAGGAAGAGAGTGCGGAAGAGACCGCTTCAAGGCTGGACAAGCGTCTGCTCCCCACCCCCGCGCTCGCGGTGGACAGCGCCACTCAGGAAGCGGCGGCTGCGCTCGGCAAAGCGGTGGTCAGCCTCAAGACCGCGGTGGACGGCTTCATCGAACAGGACACCGCAAAGACGGACGAGGTCATCCGCATCAACGACGAAGTGGACGAGACCATCGGCAAGATCGACGCCTATCTCGTGCAGGTGTCCGCCTACGACTCCACCCTGGACACCGAGAAGCGCATCGCGGCGCTGCACTCCTGCCTCGGCGACATCCACCGTGTGGGCGAGCTTGCGCAGAACGTCACCAAATACACCCGCCGCACCGAGAAGGATCAGCTCTACTTCTCCCCCAAGGTCAAGGACGACATCCGCGAGATGTACGAGCTCCTGGAGCGCATGTCCCACAAAGCGGGCGAGCTGATGGTGTCGGGCGCGGATGACGAGCTCAACGCCATCGACGAGCTGGAGAACGAAGTGGACGCCAAGCGCAAACGCCTCATCAAAGAGCATGTCGCAAGGCTGGGCAGCGGCGAGTGCCGCCCCGAAAGCAGCGGCGTCTTCGTCAACCTCGTGTGCAACCTTGAGCGCGTCGGCGACCACCTGAATTACATCGCCCACTCGGCTGAGACCAACTGACGGAGTTTTTATGGAAAAGACCGTTTATCTGCTCGAAGACGACGATGATATATGCGATCTGGTGCAATGCACCCTGCAGATGGGCGGCACCGAGTGCCGCACTTTCGGCACCGTGAAAGCCTTTGAAGATGCGGTCGCGGCCACCCTGCCTTCCATCGCCGTGCTGGACATCATGCTCCCGGACGGCAACGGGCTGGACGTGCTCACCCGCCTCAAAAAGAGGCATCCCGAAGTGTATTGCATCATGCTCTCCGCCCTCGGCAAAGAGTCCGACAAAGTGACGGGGCTCAACCTCGGCGCGGACGACTACATCGCAAAACCATTCGGCATCCTGGAGTTCTCGGCAAAGATCGCCGCCGTCTTCCGCAGGCTGAAAAAGAAGCCCGCCGTGCTCACCGTCGGCGACATCGTCATGGACTGCGAAAAGATGACCGTCACCCTCGCGGGCAAGGACGTCACTCTCTCGGGCAAGGAGTTCAAACTGCTGCAATATTCCCTGGAAAACCCCGACAAAGTGCTGACCCGCGACGAACTGCTCTCCAATGTCTGGGGCTATGAAGGCGGCGAGACCCGCACCATCGACAACTACGTCAGTCACCTCAGAAAGCTCGGCTTCAACTACGAGACGGTGTTCGGCGTGGGATACAAGTTCAAGCCGTAATGAGAAAGCGCATCCTCATCGCAACTCTCATCATCACACTCGTGGGCTTTGCGATCTTTTCGATCGTGAGCGCCTCACTTTCCTACGGTTCTCTCATCGACAATTCCAAGGACATACTGACGGCGCAGATCCGCGCCGTGGACGCCGCGCGCGGGGGCGCCGGCGATAAAGAGGCAGCCGACGCGCTCTCCCGCGAGTTCGGCGGGCTGCGCGTCACCTTCATGACGGAAGAGGGCGTCGTCACCGGGGACAGCTTCGGCGTGCCCGCGGGCGAGGATCGCAGCGGAAGGGATGAAGTCGCCGCCGCCATGGCGGGCGGGGAGGGCTTCGCCACCCGCCACTCCGACACCACGGGCGAGGATATGCTCTATGTCTGTGTGAACTACGGCGGCGGGCTGGTGCGCCTCGGCGTGCACACCTCCACGCAATGGGACGCCATTGTCGACACCCTGCCCACTCTCGCGTGGTTCCTCGTGCTGGACGTCTTCGTCTGCCTCGTCTTCTCTTATTTTGCCACCAGCTATGCCCTGCGCCCCGTAGAGGAGCTGGCAAAGCGCTCCCGCAGCACTTCCTCTCCCCTCTCCACCACCTACCGCGAGCTCTACCCCATCACCGAGATCCTCAACCGCAAGAATGAGGAGATCCGCGAGCAGATGCGGCTCATCGACGAGGAACAGAAGCGAGTCAACCGCGCGCAGGAGTCCAAAAACGAGTTCATCTCCAACATCTCCCACGAGATGAACACCCCCCTCACCAGCATAAAGGGCTTTGCCGAGCTGCTCGAACACGGCGACCTCGACGAGGAGACCAAAAAGAAAGCCTACCGCATAATTAAGACCCAGGCGGACAGGCTCACCGGGCTCATCGGCAGCATCATCAATTTCAACGAACTCGACAACGACGAACTCCCCTGCTTCGACTGCGACGTAGCCCTCGCCGCGCGCGAGACCGCGGAATCCCTCCGCGCGGACATCGAAGGCAGAGGTCTCACCCTCACCGTGGACGCGGAGGAACCTCTCATGGTCCCCACCCGTCCGGAACGCTTGCAGGAGATCTTCGGCAACCTCATCCGCAACGCCACCAAGTATAACAAGGAGAACGGCTCCATCACCGTCACGGTCAAGGGCGGCAAGATGCCCTATGCCGAGGTGTCGGACACCGGCATCGGCATCTCGGAAGAGGACATGAAGCGCGTGTTTGCCCGTTTCTTCACGGTGGACAGATCGCACAGCGGCAAACACGGCGGCTTCGGTCTGGGGCTTGCCGTCGTCAAAAAACTCTGCGACCGCGCAGGCTGGCGCCTCACCGTCCGAAGCACCCTCGGCGAAGGCACCACCTTTAAAATTGAATTTTAATTTAACGCGCAGGAAAAACGCCTTCGGACGGACTATTCATCACGCTCAAGCACGCTTCGAATAAACTGTTCGTCTCGCGGGGAGTTAGAATTCCCCCTCCTTCCCTTCGGGCTTTCCTCCCCCGTGTCCGATTAGAGTATCGTCCTCCTAAAATGCGGGACTTACTTTTCGCCTTTTGAAAAAAGTTTGAGTCTCGCACTTACATAATCGAGCGGCGAACAGTACTCACTGAGAACCCGGCACGGGCGGAGGAATTCGGCGCTCGCAACTTAAAGCCCGTGTCTATTTAGATTTACGGCGTTGCTCGGCACTCACTTAGCGCGCCGCGACTTGCAAGAGCGAGCGCAAGCGCCCGCTGTGCAAGTTTGGCTGAGCGGCGCGTAATTCCGTCTTCGAAAGAAAGACATCGTGCTCGAGGACGCTCCGAACGAGTGCGCGTTGAGGGGCAGCGCCCCTTGGATGCATGTCGGAGCAAGATAGCAAAACGCGCAGAGTTGCCTCTGCGCATCTTGCTATGATAAGGGGGAAAATTATGAGCTGTTGTAATGTAATCCGTTGCACTTGCTCTTGATTACGGTTGCATAATATCACCATGCAAAAACGGTGTCAAGCGTTTTTTGTAAGAAAATCAAAAATTTTTTGGAGAATTTTCAAAAAACCTTACAAAAGTGCAAATCAAAATATAAATGCGTTGGTAGTTTTGTTAAAAAATGCTTAAAAATCACAGGCGACACTGAACACAATGTATTGCACCAAGGGGCTTTGCCCCTTGACCCCGCGAGGGGCAATATGCCCCCGCATCTTGACTTGCGGCGGGAGAGTGATATAATTTCATTAAAGATAACACGCGCGCGTGAGCGCGCGTATCTGCCCAAGAATGTTCCTCGTCGACAGTATTTTTCGGCAGGGGCAGAAGGGATCCCCAGGGGAAAAATCTTTGGTTTTTCGCGTGGGGCATAAAAAAGGAGGAGTTATGAGTGCGGGATTTATTGCGACCGTGACGGTCGCGTGCGTGCTGTTCGTCGTGTTCATGGTGCTGAGGCTTACGGTGGCGACCAAGAGCGAGAGGGGAGGGGTCGTCGCGATGTTCGCAAAGACGGCGGCGAGCCTCGGGTTCATTTCCATCGCCGTCGCGGGGCTTTATGAAGGAGCCGACAGAGCGGCGCTCTTTGTGCTGTTCGGGCTGGTGTTCGGTCTCATCGGCGACATGGTGCTCGACCTCAAGGTGGTCTATCTCGAGAGACCGGAGGAAGGGGTGTACCTCACGGGCGGGATGGCGTCCTTCGGCATAGGGCACATAATGTTCCTGACGGCGATCTGCCTGTTCGTGGGCGAGGCTGTGACGGGGACGGTCATCGGCGTGTCGGCGGCGATCGCCGCCGTGATGGCGTGCGGGACGGTGTTCCTCGGCGGCAAACTGCTCAAACTCAACTTCGGCAAATTCACAGTGCACTCCCTGCTTTACGCCTTCATCCTCATCTTCATGAGCGCGTTCTCCATAGGGCTGTGCGTGTCCATGCGCAGCACCAAACTGCTGCTGTTCGCCATCGGCATGGTGCTCTTCCTGCTCTCCGACCTCGTGCTCACCGAGATGTACTTCGGTGGCAAACCGCGAGACAAAGTGCTGTGCACGGTCAACCACGCGCTGTATTACGCGGCGCAGATCTGCATCGCCTGCTATGTCTTCTTTATGTGACCAAAACCGCAAAACAAAGTGTTAAAATACACAAAAACGCGCATAAACGCGCGTTTTTGTCATCTATCGGGTTTTAGGATTTGCGGCGAAACGAGCCCGCGCGAAAGGGGGAAGGCAGTGCTAATGCGCCGGTCCGGCATCCCCGGCGGCAACAAAAACGAGCCCGCGAAGGGCTCGTTTCGTGTGTCGGCAAAAGGGTAGGGAGTGTCTTCTGCGGGTCACAGGCTCCCGAGATATTTGATGGCGCTCTCCGCTGCGATGGCTCCGTCCGCAGTGGCGGTGACGATCTGGCGCAGGGATTTCTTCCTGACATCGCCTGCGGCGAACACCCCGGGGAGAGACGTTCTCATCTCGTCGTCCGTGACGATGTAGCCGCCGTCCAGTTCCACGCCTTCGATGCCTTCGGTGGCGGGTTTTTGTCCCACGGCAACGAAGACGCCGCAGACAGGCAGGGAGGAGAGTTCGTTCGTCTTGACGTTTTTGAGGGTGAGGGACTGCAGCTTGTGCTCGCCGACGAGTTCGGTGACCACGCTGTCCCAAAGGATCTTTACCCTGCTTGCCTTCACTCTGTCGGAAAGAAGAGCGTCCGCGCGAAGAGCGTCGCGGCGGTGGATGAGATAGACCTCGGAGGCGAATTTTTCAAGATAAAGAGCATCCTCGACGGCGGTGTTGCCGCCGCCCACCACGGCAACGGGTTTGCCGCGGAAGAAGGCGCCGTCGCAAGTGGCGCAATAGGACACTCCGCCACCCATCAGCGCGCTCTCGTTGGGGAGCCCGAGGGTGCGGGGGAGAGCGCCCGTCGCGAGGATGATCGCCCGTGCTTCGAGGGCGCCGGAGTATGCCGTCTCCACACGCTTGACATCGCCGTCAAGTGACACATTCACGGGGTTGTCGTATACAAAAGTGACGCCTAAACGTTCGCATTGTGCCTGCATGCGGGAAACGAGCTCAAAGCCGTTGACCGTCTCGAAACCGGGATAGTTCTCGATCTCGGCGGTGAGGGCGGCTTGTCCGCCCACTGCTTTGGACTCCACGATGACGGCGTCGATGCCGCCGCGCGCGGCATAGATGCCCGCAGTGAGCCCCGCGGGACCCGCACCGAGAATGATAAGATCGTGCATAATTACCTCGCCAAGGGAAAATAAATCGCTATCAGTATATCCCGCGGCAAGTCAATAGTCAATCGGAAAACGCTTTACAAAAGACGGAATCCTCATTATAATGGTAACTCATAAGAGTTTATATATAGCGCACGGGCATGTGTCCCGTGCGGGAAGGACAGGATGAAGTACACCGACATTTCCGAGATCGTGCTGCACGGCGAGAAGCTCGAGGGCAGCGAAGTCACAGTCGCAGGGTGGGTGCGCACCGCGCGCGACAGCAAGACGATGGCGTTCATCGCCCTCAACGACGGCACTTGCCTCAAACACCTGCAGCTTGTCATCAACAAGGCGGAGTTCCCGGAGGAGGCTCTCTCCCCCTGCCTCAAAAACGGCGTTTCGCTGGAGGCGGAGGGCGTGGTCGTCCCCGCGGTGGCGGCGGGCGGCGGACACGAGGTCAACGTCACCTCTCTTTCTCTCATCGGGGACTGCCCGCAGGACTATCCTTTGCAGAAGAAACGTCACAGCCTGGAGTTTCTGCGCACCATACCCCACCTCCGCGTGAGGACGAACACCTTCAACGCGATGCTGCGCGTGAGGAGCAAGGTGAGTTTTGCGCTGCACCGCTTCTTCCAGGAGAGGGGATACACTTATATCCACACCCCCATCATCACGGGCAGCGACTGCGAAGGCGCGGGAGAGATCTTCCGTGTGACCACCAACGGCTATGAGGACGCCAAGCTCGCAAAGGACGAGGCGGAGTATATCGCCAAAGACTTTTTCAGAAGAAAGGCGGGTCTCACAGTGTCCGGGCAGCTCGAAGGGGAAGTCGCGGCGATGGCGATGGGCAAGATCTACACCTTCGGTCCCACCTTCCGCGCGGAGAACAGCAACACCCCGAGGCATGCGGCGGAGTTCTGGCAGATAGAGCCCGAGGTGGCGTTCGCAAAACTCCCCGACATCATCAAGGTGGCGGAGAGCATGATCAAGTTCGTCATCTCCGCGGTGCTCGAGGAGTGCTCCGACGAGGTGGATTTCTTCGAGCGCGCGTTCGAGAAGGGGCTGAGAGCGAAGCTGGAGAGCGTGGTCGCGAGCGATTTTGCGGTGCTCGACTATACAGACGCCATCGACATCCTGAAAAAGGCGGACGTCGAGTTTGCCTATCCCGTGGAATGGGGGCTGGATCTGCAGACGGAGCACGAGCGTTATCTCACCGAGCAGGTGCTGGGCAAGCCCGTCTTCGTCACCAACTATCCCAAGAAGATCAAGAGTTTTTATATGAAGCAGAACGACGACGGCAAGACCGTCGCGGCGACGGATCTGCTCGTCCCCGGCGTCGGGGAGATCATAGGCTGCAGCGAGAGAGAGGCGGACTATGACAAGCTGCTTTCGGCGATGACCGAGAGGGGGATGAACCTCGACGACTACAAGGGTTATATGGAGCTGAGAAAGTACGGCACCGTCCCCCACAGCGGGTTCGGCCTCGGGCTGGAGCGCATCCTGATGTACGTCACGGGCATAGGCAACATCCGCGACGTCCAGCTCTACAGCCGCACCACGGGCGATCTGATGGCTTAAGGAGAAAGATAGATGTACAAACTGACGATACCGGAAGGTTACGCATCCCGCCTGACCGTGAGAGAGACGGAGAAGGCGATCAAGTTCGTGAAGGACGCCTTCCAGCGCAATTTTGTCAAGAACTTCGGCTTTGAAAGGGTGTCCGCGCCCCTCTTCGTGGCGGCGGGCACGGGCGTCAACGACGACCTCAACGGCGTCGAGCGTTCGGTGAAGTTCGACGTGTCCGAGCAGGGCGGCGTCATTGCGGAGATCGTGCATTCCCTCGCCAAGTGGAAGCGCATAGCGCTGAAACGCTACGGTTTCAAGGGCGGGGAGGGCATCTACACGGACATGAACGCCATCCGCCGCGACGACAAGTGCGACAACACCCACTCCATCTACGTCGATCAGTGGGACTGGGAGATGGTCATCTCCAAGGAACAGCGCACGCAGGAGTTCCTGCGCATGGCGGTCTCCCGCATCGTGGGCGCCATCGTCGACACCCTCGAGGAGACAAAGAAGCAGTTCCCGCTCATCGACCTCAAACTCAAGAGGGAAGTGACCTTCATCACCACGCAGGAGCTTCTGGACCGCTATCCCGACCTTTCCGCTCACGAGAGAGAGAGGATGGCGGCAAAGGAGTACGGCACGGTGTTCCTCACGGGCATAGGAGCCGCGCTCTCGGACGGCAAACCGCACGACGGCAGAGCTCCCGACTACGACGACTGGGCGTTGAACGGCGACATCCTCTTCTATGACGAGGTGCTGGACGACAGTCTGGAGATCTCTTCCATGGGCATCCGCGTCGACGCGGACAGCCTTGTCGCGCAGCTCAAGGCGGCGGGCGCGGAGGCGAGGCTCGGGTTCGACTATCACAAGGAGATCGTTGCGGGCGAGCTCCCGCTCACCATCGGCGGCGGCATCGGGCAGTCCAGGCTGTGCATGCTGCTGCTGCAAAAGGCGCACATCGGCGAGGTGCAGGCGAGCCTGTGGCCGGACGAGATGAGAGAAAAATGCGAGGCGGCGGGCATCCACCTGCTGTAGGAGAGGATATGGAATTCAGGACACACACTTGCGGAGAGCTCCGCGAGAGCAACATAGGTCAAAACGTCAAACTTTCCGGATGGCTTTCCGGCACGCGCGATCTCGGCGCGGTCATCTTCTTCGTGCTGCGCGACTTCTACGGCAGCACGCAGGCGGTGGCGACCACCGAGGAGATGAAGGCGCTGGTGCGTTCCATCCCCCGCGAGTCCACCGTCTCGGTGGAGGGCAAGGTCATCCGCCGCAGTTCTCCCAATCCCGACATGCCCACAGGCATGATCGAGATAGAGCCCGAAAAGGTGGAAGTGCTGGGCAGGTGCTATGAGCAGCTCCCCTTCGAGATCGCGACCAGCACGCAGTCGAGAGAGGATACGAGACTGCGCTACCGTTTCCTCGACCTGCGCAACCCCGAGGTGAAGGACAAGATCGTCTTCCGCGCCAAGGTGGTGAGCTGGCTCAGACGTAAGATGACCGATCTCGGTTTTTTGGAGATCACCACCCCCATCCTCACCAGTTCCTCCCCCGAGGGAGCGCGCGATTTCATCGTGCCCTCCCGCCTGCATCCCGGCAAGTTCTACGCTCTGCCGCAGGCGCCTCAGCAATATAAGCAGCTGCTGATGGCTTCGGGCTTTGACAGATATTTCCAGATCGCGCCCTGCTTCCGCGACGAGGACGCCCGCGCCGACCGCAGCCCCGGCGAGTTCTATCAGCTGGACACCGAGATGTGCTTCGCCACCCAGGACGACGTCTTCGCCGTCATGGAAGAGGTGCTCACGGGCGTGTTCACGGAGTTTGGCAAGGGCAAGAAGGTGGACAAGGGACCCTACCGCAGGATAAGCTACCGCGACGCGATGCGCGACTACGGCACGGACAAGCCCGACCTTCGCAACCCCCTCATCATCAAGGACGTGACGGACATCCTCACGGGCGCCGCCCCCTTCTTCACGGAGGACAAGACGATAAAGGCGGTCGCGGTGAACGGACACGCTCCCGGCAGAAAGTTCATCGACGCGCTCGCGGAGAAGTGCAAGCTCAACGGCGCGGAGAATATGTATTGGTTCAAGCTGGACGAAAACGGCGCGCTCGCGGGCGGCATCGCCAAGTTCGCGGCGGGGAGAGAGCAGGCTCTCGCGGAGAGACTGGATCTCAAGCCCGGCGCATTCGTCGCGCTCGTCGCCGAGACCAAGGACGCCGAAAAACAGGCGGGTTTCCTCCGCACCGAGCTCGGAATCGGTCTCGACCTCATCGAAAAGGACGCCTTCCGTTTCTGCTGGATCGTGGACTTCCCGATGTACGAGTATGACGACGAGGGCAACCTCACCTTCTGCCACAATCCTTTCAGCATGCCGCAGGGCGGGCTGGAAGCGCTCAACACGATGCAGCCCACCGACATCCTCGCCTATCAGTATGACAGCGTGGTCAACGGCGTGGAACTGAGCTCCGGTGCGGTGCGAAATCACGAGCCCGCCATCATGGAGCGTGCGTTCGAGATCGTGGGCTACGGCAAGGACGTCATCGAGCAGAAGTTCTCGGCTCTTTACAACGCGTTCAAGTTCGGAGCGCCCCCTCACGCGGGCATCGCTCCCGGCGTGGACAGGATCGTCATGCTGCTTGCGGAAGAGCCCAACATCCGCGAGATCATCACCTTCCCGATGGACCGCAACGCCCGCGACATCCTGATGGGCGCGCCCTCCGAAGTCACCGAAAAGCAATTAAGGGACGTGCACATCAAGCTCGACCTCGACGAGAAGAACGCTCCCGCTCCCGCCGACGAAGGCTGAAAACCCGCGCCCCTCGGCGCAACCGTTGTAAAACCCGCCGCCATCGGCTATAATGTCTCTGCCCGTATCGGACGGGAGAGCGTGCCGAGATGCGGAGCGTAAAACGGCAGCCCGGGAAAGATAAACGGCAAAAAAAGAAAGTAACATCTCCCAAGGAGACATTGAGTTATATGAAAAGAAACAGAATGATCGCGCTTATCGCCCTCGTCATCGTGCTCGCAGTCGCGGCGACGGTGCTTGCGGCGTGCAACGTCTACGAGTGGGACGGCATCGGCATGGGCGACTCCTCCGCCGACGTCGTGTCCAACGGCGGCTACTACGTCGAGCAGGGCAAGTACGTCTATTTCATCAACGGCTATGTCGGCAGCGTGGACAGCAACGAGTGGGGCTCCGCTTTCAAGCAGAGCATCATGCGCGCCGAGAAGAACGATGACGGCACCATCAACAACGACACCGCCAAGGTGGTCGTCCCCCTCAGCATCTACAACAGCTATGCGGACGGCGGCTTTGCCGTGTACGGCGACTGGATCTATTACGCCACGCCCAACACTTCCAAGGATTCTTCCGGCAACGCTTCCACCACTCACACCGACTTCATGCGCACCCGCACGGACGGTGAGGTCACGCAGCGTATAGGCACCGTCGCAAGCCGCAGCAGTCAATATCTCTTCACCCCCACCCGCATCCTCTACATGACCGACTCTTCCACCGTGCGCTATTTCGATTTCACGGGCATGAGCACGGACAAGAGCGTGGATGACGGCAAGGGCGCGTCCTCCGGCGTGCTCATCGAGAATGCGTCAAGCGTGCTGTGGGGATATGACTCCGAGAGGAGCGCGTCCCAGGGCGTCACCGTTTCGGATTACGTCTTCTACACCGAGACTCCCACCGGCGACGACAGCTACCGCCATTACAACAAACTCTGCGCCGTGAGATACGACGGCTCGGACAGGCAGGTGCTCGCCACCTATGACACCTTCTTCGGCGAGAACGACGGTCCCGAGAGCTATGAGAAGATCTTCACCTACACGCTGTCCGACCTCTGCTATGTGTCGGATGCCGAGGTGACGCTCTACTACACCAAGTCCGTCTACGAGGGCGGCACTTCCGCGTCGCGCGGGCTCTATATGAACACCGCGACCGTGCAGGACGGCAAGCTCGTCTTCTCTGCGCAGGCGGAGACCAAACTGCTTGAGACCGCGCCTTCCTCTTATTTCTCCCTCGGCGGAGAGAAGGGCATCCTCGCCGTCAGCGACCGGAAAGTGTATCTCGTGGACGCCGACAACAAGGGCTATACCGATGCCAACCTCATCATCGACGCGGGCGAAGACGTCACCGTGCAGGCGGTCATCGACGGCTATGTCTATTACACCGACAGTGACGGCGCTCTTTACCGCATCAACCTTGTCGCGGGAGTGGGCGACAGCTCCAATGTGAGGACGGTCATCGCGTCCGGCGTCAAGACCGACGCGCTCGCGCTCGACTTTTCGGGCAACCGCATCGTGTGGTTCAACGAAGACGATTACAGCTATGTCTATTATCTCGATCTCGGCGCCGCCTCCGACGGTTTCGAGGGCAAGATGATGGGCGTGATGACGGATGCCGACGCAGAGGCGAAAGCCGAAGCCGAAGAAGAGGAAGAATGATCGCAAAATCACAAAAAGGCGGCTTAGTCCGCCTTTTTTGATTTCATAAACGCGCTGTTATGTCATCATACGGCGCGTTTCACGGGCATTGATCCGAAGGAGAGGAAAGTATGCACACCGCATTCGTGACGGGAGGGAGCAGAGGCATCGGCGCCGCGATAGTGCGCGAGCTCGCGCCGCGTTTCAACGTGGCGTTCACCTACCGTTCCTCCGAAAAGGAAGCGCGTGCGCTCGAAGAAGAGCTCGCGGCGTACGGCGGGGTGAAGGCTTTCTTCTGCGACGTCACCTCGCCCTCTTCCGTCCGCGAGGCGGAGAATGCCGTGCGGGAGCGTTTCGGCGGTGCGGATATGCTGGTCAACTGCGCGGGGATATCTTCGCGCGGACTCTTGCAGGACGTCACGGATGAGGAGTGGCGCAGGATCTTTGCCGTCAACTCCGACGGCGCGTTTTACGTCACCCGTGCCTTCCTGCCCTATATGATCGAGAAAAAGCGGGGGAGCATAGTCAACGTCTCTTCCGTCTGGGGCGTGAAAGGCGCGGCATTCGAGGCGGCTTATTCCGCTTCCAAAGCGGCGCTCGTCGGGCTCACGCTGGCGCTTGCGAAGGAGCTCGCGCCGAGCGGCATCACCGTCAATGCCGTGACGCCCGGCGCCGTGGACACCGATATGATGAAATGCTACTCCGAAGAGGAGACCGCGGACATCTGCGCCGAGATCCCTCTCGGCAGGATGGCGCAGCCCGGTGAGGTCGCGTCCGCGGTCGCGTTCCTGCTCGAACACGGCTACATCACGGGGCAAGTGCTTACGGTGGACGGCGGGTTCACTTTGTGAGGAGGGGAGCATGGGCGAAGACAACGACTACATCCTTCCGCTCGCAGACGCTACCCCTGCGGAAGCCCGCGAGGACGCTGCCGGCACAATGGATAACGATGACGCGCGCGCCCGCGAGCGCGAAAGAGTCAACGAGGAGTGCGAGGAATTCATCAAGTCCGTCGCCGACTACGCCGACGGTCTCACCGCGACGCCGGAGGAGACCGCCTGCGCGCGCAAGATCCGCGACATCCTCTCGCCGCTCGCCGTCACGCGCATGGAAGCATTCCGAGTCTCGCCTTATGCGGGCAGGAACTGCTGCGGGCTGCTCGGAGTCTTTTATCTGTTGGCGGCGCTTTTTTATTTTGTTTCTTTCGGAGGCGACCGCGGCACCGGCATAGTGCTCGTCTTCGTATCGCTCGGAGTGTTCGTGTTCGGCGGGCTGTTTGCCGGAGCGGCGTTCCTGGGCTCCAAAAAGGTGGTGCCTTTCCTCTTCCCGAAGAGGGTCTCCTACAACGTTTTCAGCGAAAGTATGCCGGCAAAACGGCAGCAGGGGAGCAAAGTGGTCGTCGTGGCGGCAAACCGCGACGCATCGCCCGGGTCATATTTTGTCAATTTCGCCCTTGTGCGCAAGATCGTTTTCATAGTCGTCCCGGTGTCCGCCGTGCTCTTTGTGCTCTTTTGCCTGGTCAAGATCTTCGTGGGCTCGGATACGATCCCGAAGATCACCTCGCTCACGGTCATCCCTTTCATCAACGCGGTGGCGGGCATGACGGCGCTCTTCCTGCATTTTTCGCCCTTCCAGCGCCACGCGCGGGAAAACAACGGGATCTCCACCGCGGTTTCCGTCGCAGTCTACCGCAAACTGCTCGAGTCGCCGGAGTTGCTCCCGGAAGGGACGCGGGTATGTTTCGTTTCCTTCGGCGGAGAGAATTCCGCCCATGCGGGGTCGAGGGCTTTTGCCGACGCTCATCCCGAGATCCGCGGCGGCGTCGCGCTCGTCTTCGGAGACATGGAGAGCGACAGGATAGCCTTGCTCAGAAAGGACGCCCTGCGCGGGACGGTCTTTTCGGAGGGGGTGCAGAAGGCGCTCTTCGACGCGGTGGAAAACACCGGCGTGCCCTGCCTCATGCCCCCGTGCGACGGGCTGAAAAACAAACTCGGCGCACTGCACGGCTATGCCGCGAACGCGCTCGCCGACGCCGGCTGCGAGTGCGCATACTTCTCGGCAAAAGACTATTCCGCTCCAAGCGGCAATTTCAAAAGCAGTGACGCGGCGAGACTCGCCGCGCTTGCCCTCGGCACGATCGTAGGGTTGGCACACAAAGGAGAGACTGACAATGGCTGATATGCTCGACTTCTTCCGCGACGGGGCGGAATATCGCCGCCTGCCGCGCGGAGAGCAATGTTTCGATGCGAACGACACGGCGGCGGAAAGCGACAAAAACGGCACTTCATCCACTCAAAAAGAACAGATAAAACCCGAATTTTCGTGGAAGTTCATATTCTATCTGCTCAAAAAAGGATTTGTGCGCTACTTTATAGACGCCTTCACCGGGATGGCGCAGGGGCTCTTCTGCACGCTCATCGCGGGCACCATCCTCGGACAGATCGGCTCCTGGATCACGTCCGCCGGGACGGATGCTGCGCTCATCGTCGGGGGAGGGGTGACGGCTGTCGCCAACCTTGCCAAGCTGCTCACCGGCGCGGGGATAGGCATCGGGATCGCGCACGCGCTCAAAGCGCCCAAACTGGTCATGTTCACCGCCGCGGTGGCGGGGTTGGCGGGTGCGTTTGCGGATGCGATCACGGACGGTTTTCTGGGCGAGTTTACGGTGCTTGCCGTCAATGACGTTTTGTCCGGTGTCGCGCCCGCGGCTCCCGGCAATCCGATCGGCGCTTATGTGGTCGCCGTGCTCGCGGTGGAGATCGGCAGGCAGGTGGCGGGCAAGACCAAGGTGGACATCGTGGTCGTGCCTCTCGTCATGTTCGTCGTGTGTCTCTTTGCGGTGTGGGCGGCGTGGCCCTTCATTGCGCTCGTCGATCTCATCGGGGAAGGCGTCGCGCTCGCCACGGCGGCAACGCCCGCCGTCATGGGCATAGTGATCGCCGTCGTCATGGGCATTTTGCTCACATTGCCCACTTCGTCCGCGGCGATATGGCTCGCGGTGGCGTCTCCCGTCGTTGCCGCCTATGCCGCGGGTGAGGTGTCCTTCGCGACCTACGATGCCATCCTGCTCGCGGGCGGGGCGTCCATGGTCGGATGTTCCGCGCATATGGTCGGTTTCGCCGTGCAGTCCTTCCGCGAGAACCGTTGGGGAGGGCTGGTCGCGCAGGGCATAGGCACCAGCATGCTTCAGATCCCCAACCTCATGCGCCGCCCGCAGATCCTGCTCCCGCCCGTCATAGCGAGCGCGGTCGTAGGACCTCTCTCCACCTGCGTCTTCGCCCTTCGCTGCAATCCCGTCGGCGGCGGCATGGGCACCTCCGGTCTCGTTGGCATCTTCGGTGCCGTCGATGCCTCCCTCGAAGTCGGACTCCCCGAATGGCAGCTCGCCCTCGGCATCATCTTCTGCTGCTTCCTCATCCCCGCCGTCCTCTGTTTCCTCATCTCGGAATTCATGCGGAGGAAGGGGTGGATAAGGTATGGCGATCAATCCCTCTCCGCCTGAGGGCACTATTTTGCGTGATACTGCGTCAAAGCCCCCGTCGTGGATGCTCACGTACGATTATGTACGCTCCGCCTCCCGACGGGGGCTTTTCCTTGTCTGACGCTAAAATATCGCCGTCAGGCTAGAGATGGGGGGGATTTTGTCGTCAGGGAATAAGTGTTTGAGCGGGCGTCCCCGAGCACGACGGTTCTCTTTCGAAGACGGTCTAACGAAAACTCCGAGCGAGCGTTGCTTGACACGACGTTATCTCATTCGGAGTGGAGCCGCTCACCAAGCGCTCACAGGGCGAAGCCCTCTTGAGCGCCGCGGCGACCGGGTGAGTGCCGAGGGCAGACGTAAAGTGCGTCGGCAATGCGCCATTCGGGGTCCCCGCCGAAAGCATTTTCGGTGGGGTTTTCTATCGCTCCGCGGGCGCATTGCAAGCGGCATAACATGGCGGCGCCGCGGCGGCGCCGTCCTCGGACGCCCTCGTGCCCGAGTGCCGAAGGTTTCCCCCAAAATGGTGGGTTCCCTTTCAGGGGGAACGATTTTGGGGGAAACCCGCAGGAAGGGGGCAAACAATGCTCCCCTGTCAGAGGACGGTAGCCCGTTTCAAACACGGGGGAGGAAAGCCCGAAGGGAAGGAGGGGGAATTCTAACTCCCCGCGAGACGAACAGCTGGATAGAGCGTCCCGGCGTTTGTACATACCATACTACCGCCCGTAGGAGAAAGCCGTTTTTTCGGAGGTGTTTTGCCGGTCACGGCAGGGCGAAAATTTCAGTAACTAAAATGCCCGCGCGGGAAAACGGATAGGTGCTTGACTAATTGCGATGTATCGTTTATATTATATGAAAAATAATAGTAATTCACGGAGACAGCGGCTTCGGAGACATCCGGGGACGCTGTTTCGGCGGCATAAGGCGGGGCGACGTTCCCGCAAACGGAGGGCAGTATGAAAAAGAACATCGAAAAGATCCTGGCGTCTGCCGGATTGATCATCGCGGTGGTGCTCATCATCATCCTCGTTGTGACGGCATTCGGCGGCATCGAGCAGAGTGAGTTCGACAATCAGCTCGTCAAAGGGCTGATCATCACTCTCAGCGTGCTTTATCTGCTGTTGGCGATAAGCTCGCTCGTCATGCTTTTCACAAACAACGACGCGGTGAAGGAGATCACTCTCCGCAGCGAGCAGGGCGGCAGCTGCAAGGCGACGCTCGGAGTCATCCGCAAGCTCGTGAAGGAGACCTTCTACGGCATGGAAGGCGTCAAGACGGGCAAGGTCGCGCTCATCGTCAATGAGTACGGCGTCAAGCTGAAAGTCTCCGTGCGCGTCACCGACCGCGACGTGTTCGAGACCGAGACCTACATGAGGTCGATGCTCGAAGAGGTGTTCAAGGGCGCTCTCGGGTTCAAGTTCCACGCCATCGAGTTCAAGGTGGTCGCGCTGCAGGCGAAGTTCAAGCCCGACAAGGCGAAGGTCGAGGCGGAAGTCGCCGAAAGAGTCGCCGATCACACCGCTAATTACGCCGTGCTGCCCAACATGGTGGAGCAGTCCGTATCCGCCGAGCCCGCAGAAGAAGCCGCCGTCCCCGCGGAAGAGCCCGTGAACGAAGCCGCGGATGCTCCCGCAGAGCTCCCCGAAGACGGTGCGGTTTATCCCGTCGCCGAGGACGCAACGGAGGAAGAGGACGGCGTCGCCGAAGAAGAGGTGACGGAAGACGCCGAAGAGGCAGGATCTGCCGAGGAAGAAACAGAAACGGAGGATGAGGCGGAGCAGGAAGAAGCCGCCGCCGAAAGCGAAAAATGAACGAAGTTCACATCACCAAGGAAGGGCTTGAGGAACTGAAAAAGAGACACGAATATCTCGTCGTCGTCAAACGCAAGGAAGTTGCGGAAAGGATCAAGATCGCCCGCGAGTTCGGCGACCTCAGCGAGAATGCGGAATACGACGCCGCCAAGGAAGAGCAGTCCTTTGTCGAGAGCGAGATCAAGGAGCTCGAGGAGAAGATCGACAATGCCGTCGTCATCGACGAGGAGTCTCTCTCCAAGGATATAGTGTCCATCGGCAGCACCGTGGAAGTCGCGTTCCTTTTCGAAGGAGAGGAAGACGAACCCGAGACATATCAGATCGTCGGCACCACGGAGGCGGACGCGTCCAACAACCGCATCAGCAACGAATCGCCTCTCGGCGCCGCGCTCATCGGCAGGAAGAAAGACGACATCGTCGAGATGGACGCCCCCGGCGGCAAGAAGATCCGGTACAGGATCAAGGAGATCAAGTGAGCGACAACGCAAAAGAAACGAACGGCGCCCTTGCGCCCGAACAGGAGATAAGCGAAGTCCGCAAGGTCAGGCTCGCCAAGCTCGCCGCTCTCGAAGAGGCGGGCAGGGATCCTTTCGAGCTCACGACCTACGAGCGCACCGCGACGGCGGGCGCCATCCGCGCGGACTATGACGCATACGAAGGAAAGAGCGTGTCCGTCGCGGGCAGGCTGATGTCCAAGCGCGTGATGGGCAAGGCGAGTTTCGGGCACATCGCGGACAGCGACGGCGAGCTGCAGCTCTATTTCAGCCGCGACGACATGGGCGCGGAGAACTATCAGGAGTTCAAAAAGCTGGACGTCGGCGACATCATCGGCGTCAAGGGCACCGTCTTCAAGACCAAGACAGGGGAAGTCACCGTGCATGTTGCGGAGTACACCCTGCTTGTGAAATCCCTGCTCCCCCTGCCCGAGAAGTTCCACGGGCTGAAGGATCCGGAGCTCAGATACCGCCAAAGGTATGTCGACCTCATCGCCAACCCCGGCGTGAAGGACATCTTCGTCAAGCGCAGCAGGATCGTCTCCGCCATCCGCGAATATCTGGACGGGGAGGGTTTCTTTGAGGTGGAGACCCCCGTGCTCAACACCCTTGCGGGCGGAGCGAACGCGCGTCCCTTCGTCACCCATCACAACACTCTCGACGTGGACATGTATCTGCGCATCGCCACCGAGCTCTATCTCAAGCGCTGCATCGTCGGCGGGTTCGAAAAGGTGTACGAGGTGGGCAGGATCTTCCGCAACGAGGGCATGGACCCCAAGCACAACCCCGAGTTCACCACCGTGGAAGTCTATCAGGCGTATGTGGACTACAATGCGATGATGGACCTCACCGAGAACCTCATCCGCCATTGCGCGATGAAGGCGTGCGGCACTCTCGAAGTGACCTATCAGGGGGAGACGCTCTCCTTTGCGGGTCCCTGGGAGAGGCTGACGATGGTGGAAGCGGTGAGAAGATATGTCGGGATGGATTTCGACACGGAGGAGCTCAGCGACCTCATCGCAAAGGCGAACGCCAAGGGGCTGGAACTTGCCGCGGACACGAGCTGGGGCAAGGCGCTCTACGAGGTGTTCGACAACTTTGTGGAGGAGAAGCTCACGGGCCCCGTCTTCGTCATCGACTATCCCGTCGAGGTGAGCCCGCTCGCCAAAAAGAAGAAGTCCGACCCCCGTCTCACCGAGCGTTTCGAGCTGTTCATCGCCTCAAAGGAGATCGCCAACGCATTCAGCGAACTCAACGATCCCATCGATCAGCGCGAGAGATTCGCGGCGCAGATGGCGGCAAAGGCGCAGGGCGACGAGGAAGCGCAGCCCTATGACGAGGATTTCGTCACCGCGCTCGAATACGGCATGCCCCCGACGGGCGGCATGGGCATGGGTGTGGACAGGCTGGTCATGCTGCTCACGGACAGCTATTCCATCCGCGAGGTGCTGTTGTTCCCCACCATGAAGCCGCGCGCGTGAGAGGGACGCTCTCAAACGCTTGACATCTCCTCCCGCTCCGTCATATAATGCGAACAACGAAAGGGAGTAGTTTAGTGCCATTGTCAACATCATGGGCTCACGCCCTGGCAAGGCAGCCCGATCAGGGTTACAAGACTTTTGCGCAGGCAAAAGTCTTTTTTATAAGACGCGCGCCCGTGCGCGTGGGAGCGTAGACGCGCATATGAGCGCATACGCACGGCAACAAAAAAGCGGGGGTCTCCCGCTCGAATAAGGAGAGAATATGTCAGTCTTCAAAAAGAAGTCCGCAGCCGTTGACGAGGCAGAACACGCTCAGCCCGAGTTTGTCTGCCACGACAAGTCCGCAGACGAAGTCCTGACCGCTCTTTCCGCGACAGAGGAAGGTCTTTCCTCCGCGGAGGCGGAAAAGCGCGCCGCCGAGTACGGCAAGAACGCGCTCAAAGAGGCGAAGAAAAAGAGCCTGATCGTTAAATTCCTTGAGCAGTTCAAGGACGTCATGATCATCGTGCTCATCGTGGCGGCGATAGTCTCCGCGGTCATCGCCCTGGTGCAGGGAGAGTACAGCGAGCTCATCGACGCCGGAGTCATCCTGCTCATCGTCATCCTGAACGCGGTCATCGGCGTCATCCAGGAGAACAAGGCGGAGAACGCCATGGAAGCCTTGAAGAATATGAACAAGGCGTTTTCCAAGGTGCTGCGCGACGGCGAGTGGAAGCATCTCGCAAGCGAGGAGATCGTCCCCGGCGACATCGTCAAGCTGGAAGCGGGCGACATCGTCCCCGCGGATATGCGCCTCATCTCTTCCGCATCGCTCAAAATCGAGGAAGCCGCGCTCACCGGCGAATCCGTGCCTGCGGAAAAGGATGCGGAAAAGGTCGTTGCGGCGGACGCCCCCCTCGGCGACCGCGCCGACATGGCGTACTCCGGCGGCACCGTCGCATACGGCAGAGGTACGGGCGTGGTCACCCACACGGGCATGAGCACGGAGGTGGGCAAGATCGCCACCATGCTCACGGACGGCTCGCAGCAGACGTCCCCCCTGCAAAAGCAGCTGGGCAAGACGGCGAAACTCCTCAGCATCCTGGTGCTCGCCATCGCTGCGGTCATCTTCATCGTGCAGGCGGTGAGAGAGCCCGACAACATCATGGAAGCCTTCATGACGGCAGTCGCCATCGCGGTCGCCGCCATCCCGGAGGGACTGCCTGCCGTCGTCACCATCGTGCTCGCCATCGGCGTGCAGCGCATGTCCAAGCGCAACGCCATCGTGAAGAACCTGCCTTCCGTCGAGACGCTCGGGTGCTGCGAGGTCATCTGTTCCGACAAAACAGGCACTTTAACCCTCAATCAAATGACCGTAAAGGGCTATTATCTGCCTGATTGCGGTTTCAGATCCGTTGACGAAGACGGCGCTTCGGACGGGGAAGATTTCAAGACTTTCCTTCGCGCGATGGCGCTCTGCAACGACACGGAAAAGACCTCGGAAGGTCTCAGCGGCGATCCCACCGAGACCGCGCTCGTCGCCTATGCCGAGGACTGCGGCTACGACTATCACGCTCTCACCGCGGAATATCCCCGCGTGGACGAAGTACCCTTCGACAGCGTACGTAAGCTCATGACCACCGTCAACGAGCACGACGGCGCGAAAGAGGCGTACGTCAAGGGCGCTCCCGATATGCTGCTCCCGCGCTGCACCAAAGTGATGGTGGGCGACGAAGTGCGCGACATCACCGAAAAGGATGTCGAAGAGATCAGGAAAGCCAACTCCAAGATGGCGAAGAAGGCGCTCCGCGTCCTCGGCGTCGCGGTGAAGCTCGGCTCCGCGGAAGGCAGCGCTGCGGCGAAGTCCGTCTCTTTGGAGCACGGTGAGCTGGAGAACAGTCTTACTTTCGTGGGCTTGGTGGGCATGATCGACCCGCCGCGCGCGGAAGTGAAGGAGGCGGTCCGAGTCTGCATCGGCGCGGGCATGCGTCCCATCATGATCACGGGCGACCACATCGACACCGCGTCCGCCATCGCCGCCGACATCGGCATCCTGCGCGAGGGGGACAAGGTCATCCTCGGCGCGGATCTGGACAAGATGAGTGACGAGGAATTTGCCGCCACCATCGAGCAATATTCCGTCTTCGCGCGCGTCAGCCCCGAGAACAAGGTGAGGATCGTCACCACCTATCAGGGCAAGGGCAAGGTGGTCGCCATGACGGGCGACGGCGTCAACGACGCTCCCTCCATCAAGCGCGCGGACATCGGCATCGGCATGGGCATCACGGGCACGGACGTCAGCAAGGGCGCGGCGGATCTCGTGCTCGCGGACGACAACTTTGCCACCATCATCGGCGCGGTGGAAGAGGGCAGAAAGATCTTCTCCAACATCAAGAAGGCGATCCAGTTCCTGCTCTCCGCCAACATCGCGGAGGTGCTGTGCCTGTTCATCGCGACAGTCATCTGGGGCACCACCTTCCTCACCCCGCTCATGATCCTTTGGATCAACCTCGTCACGGACAGCCTTCCCGCGCTCTCTCTCGGTATGGAAGAGGCGGAGAAAGACGTCATGCAGAAACCGCCGAGAAAATCCAATTCCAGCCTCTTCGCGGGCAGGACGGGTGTGGACATCATCATCCAGGGCATCATCCAGACGGGGCTTGTCATGGCTTCCTTCTGCATAGGCTGTTTCGCCATCCCCGGCGGCATGGCGGAAAGACACGGAGAGGCGATGACCATGGCGTTCGTGAGCTTGGCGCTCATCCAGCTCTTCCATGCCTACTCCATGCGCTCGCAGGATCACAGCATCCTCAACAAGAGACTGTTTGCCAACAAGTATATCAACCTGAGCTTCCTCATCGGCGTCGCGCTCACCGTAATGGTCGTGCTCATCCCCGGTTTCGGCAGCGTGTTCGGCACCGAGTGGCTCAACGCAATGGAATGGGGCGTCGCCATCGCGCTCGCGTTTGCGGTCATCCCCTGCGTGGAGATCTACAAGCTCATCGTGCGCATCATACAGAAGCAAAAAGCAAAAAAAGTTCAAGCCGTCGCCTGACGACGCACGGCATAAAGCCCTCTCCCATCGGCGGGAGAGGGCTTTTAACGTTCAAATCTTTGCTTTTTTCGCGCCGGTATATTATAATTTCAATACCTTAGCAGTTAAGGGAGAAGAACATGGCGGATTTCGACATCGAACTCGTAGGCAAGATAGGCTCAATGGCGCTCATCGACCGCGAATATCAGGATATGAACTACAACATCATAGCCAGGCTTTCGCGCGAGCTGCGCCCCGGTTTCGTGTGGGTGACTTCGGGCGCCACCGAGATCGGCAGGCTGGACTATCTCAAACGCACGGGCAGGGAACTCCACGGCACCGACGAGGAGAACAAGACGGACTATTCCGCGCAAGGGCAGTCCATCCTCATGCAGACTTACAGGCAGTTCATAGACAGCCGTTTCAGCGTGAGGCAGATCCTCGTGGAGCATCAGCACTTCAACGACGAGGAGAAGCGCGCTCACCTTTACGACATGCTCTGCCGCTGCCCGGGACAGAACGCCATCCCCATCATCAACTACAACGACCCCGTGAGCTATGAGGAGAACCGCAAGCACGAGATAGGCAGGATCCTCGCCGAGCGCGGGCACGCCATCGAGTGCGTGGACAACGACGAGACCGCAAGCCAGATCGCCTGCCTCGTCAAGTGCAAGACCCTGCTCATCATGACCACCACGGACGGCATCTATTCCGACCCCGACGACGAGAAGACCCTCGTCACGCGCGTCGGCGGTAAGGATATCTACGAGCTCATCGAGAATGTCGAGGAACTGCAGTCCCATTGTGCGGGCGCGTCCAGGAAAGGGGCGCACGGCGCGCGGGCGAAACTCGAATACATCAAGGAACCCTTGAAGAACGGCACCACCGTCATCATCGGCAGCAGCCGCTACGGCATAGGCGAACTGCTCGGCGGCACCGTCCCCTGCACGCGGATAGGTCTGTAAAGCGGGAGAATAACACAGACCCGCTTCGGCACCGTGCGATCCCGTTCGAGCCGCGCCGTTCGCCTTGCTAAGGCGGTCATGTTCGGCGGCGGAGATAAAGAGAAAGAATGAGAAAATGACAAAAACGCGCGTTTACCGCGCGTTTTCGTATTTTTATCAAAGGGTTTCTGCGGATTCCGAGGCGTTTCACCCTCGGACCCGCGGCGGTCACTTTTTCAGTGCCGCTTTGAACTCCTCTTTCAGAGAGTCGCGCTCCTCTTCCGTGAGCGAGTCGGCATAAAGTTTCGCGTGCCTGCGCGAGAGCCGCAGCAGTTCTCCGTCGCCGAGGGAGGCGAGGAGGGTGAGGGGCACGGGCTTGGAGGTGCGCGCCATGAGGTCGGCAAGCAGGATCAATGCCTTGTATTTTTGCACGGATACGTGGAGCTCCGATGCGCCGAGGGCGAGTTCCGCGTCGCTTTTCCCCGTCACGATAGCGCCGTCTGCAATGCGGGTCTCATACACCGCGATGACTTCGGGAGTCAGTCTGTCCAGCACGGCTTTTGCGATGCCGAACACGGGGCAGTACGCCTCGGGTCCGCGGTCGGGGCTTTTGCGGTGATGATGCCCGGGCTTTTCGTCTCCGTGACGGCAGCGCCCTTTGTGCGGGCGCGCGTCCGCGTCATTTCTTTCGGGCGCGGGAGGGGAGATCTCCGCCCCGTCGGGAGCGACGGGGGAGGGCGTTTCCGCGACCGCGGCGACGGGTCCCGCTGCGGCGATCCCTTCCGCCGTATTCGCCGCGGAGGGCAGCGCGAGCAGCGCAAGTGCTATTGTTGCGATGAGCGGTTTTATCATAATTTCTCCTTTTTTGCCGCCGCGATCCCGCTTTGCGGTCGCGCGGACGGCTTTTTCCACAGTGTGCGCAATGCGGCGGGAATAATACGGAATCGTTAATTTATGAACTTTTTTTGCGACCCCTATTGAAATGCGGAAATTTTGATGTTATACTCGAAAATGTTAAGGAGGAATGCTATGCAGAAAGAAAAACTCGATTTTTTGACTGCCAAAGCGCGCAAGCTCCGTGACGACGCCATCGAGATCATCGGTCACTTCGGCGTCGGTCACATCGGCGGCACCATGTCCGTCATGGATGCTCTGACAGTCATTTATTACGACAAAGCAAACGTCGATCCCAAAGATCCCAAAAAGCAGGACCGCGACCGCGTGATCATGTCCAAAGGTCATGCGGGTCCCGCCATGTATGCCGTGTTGTGCGACCTGGGCTATTTTCCCAAGGATTGGATGACCACTCTCAACAAGAACGGCACCAATCTTCCCTCGCACTGCGACATGAACAAGACCCCCGGCATCGACATGACGGCGGGTTCGCTGGGGCAGGGGCTTTCGGCGGCGGTCGGCATGGCGATCGCGGCGAAGATCGACAACAATCCCGCGACGATCTATTGCTTCATCGGCGACGGCGAGAGCCAGGAAGGGCAGATCTGGGAGGCGAGCATGCTCGCGGGTTCCCGCAAGCTCGACAACCTCATCGTGCTCCTCGATAGCAACCGTATGCAGCTGGACGGTCCCGTGGAGAGCATCAACGGGCTTGAGCCCATCGTGGACAAGTGGAAAGCGTTCAACTTCTTCGTGCAGGATATCGACGGACACGATCTTGCCGCCATCTCCGACGCCATCGACGCGGCGAAGGCGCAGCATGACAAGCCGTCCATGATCGTCCTGCGCACCGTGAAAGGCAAGGGTGCCTCCTTCACCGAAGGCGTCGCCAACTGCCACAGCATGTCCGTGCCCGAAGAGGTGTGGAGAAAGGAAACGGGGAGGTACGAATAATGACCGACGAAAGAGAGATCAGACAAGTAATGGCGGCAGGTCTCGTCGAGGCAGCGAAAAAGGACGACCGCATCGTCGTTCTGGACGCCGACCTCATGAGCTGTCACGCGACCAAATGCTTCAAGGAGGCTTTCCCCGACAGGTTCATCAACGTCGGCATCGCCGAGTCCAACATGATCGGCGTGGCGGCGGGTATGGCTGCCTTCGGCAAGATCCCCTTCACCTTCAGCTTTGCGCCGTTTGCCACCAGAAGATGCTATGACCAGATCTTCATCTCCGTGGCGTACAGCAAGCTCAACGTCAAGATGATCGGTTCCGACCCCGGCGTCATGGCGGAAGCCAACGGCGGCACGCATATGCCCTTCGAGGATATGTCCCTCATGCGCGCCATCCCCAAGATGGTGTGCTTCGAGCCCACCGATGAGGCGATGCTCGTGAAGGCTCTGCCCGAGATCATCGACTATCCCGGCGCCGTCTACATCCGCATGTTCCGCAAAAAAACGGAGAAGATCTTTGACGACACTCTCGACTTCAAGCTCGGCAAAGCCGTCAAGGTCCGCGCGGGCAAGGATGTCACCCTCATCGCCTCCGGCATCATGGTGGACAGAGCCCTGAAAGCCGCCGACGCGCTCAAAGAGGAGGGCATCTCCGCCGCAGTCGTCAACATGCACACCTGGAAGCCCATCGACGCCGACGCCATCGTCGACGCCGTCAAAGAGACTGGCGCCCTGGTCACCTGCGAGAACCACAGCACCTTCGGCGGACTGGGCAGCGCCGTCTCCGAAGTCGTCGTCGAGAAGTGCCCCGCCCCCGTCGAGATGATCGGCGTCGTCGATTCCTTCGGCGAAGTCGGCAAGCAGGCATATCTCAGCGAGAAGTTCCACCTAACGGTGGAGGATATCGTTGCTGCTGCCAAGCGCGCGGTGGCAAGGAAGAAATAAGAGTAACTTTTCTCTTTAAGTTGCCGAGGGCGCTATTTGGCGCAGAACTTTGTCAGCGCTCTTGTCGTGGATGCTCACGTACGACTTAGTACGCTCCGCCTCTCGACAAGGGCGCTTTCGCGTTCTGCATCCAAATAGCGCCCTCGGGCTTCGAACAAGAATGACGCTTCGGACTTGAAAGATTTAACAATTGGGGACGGGGCAAAATTGTTTAAAGATTTGACATGTTTGCCCCGTCCCCAATTGTTAAATGCCCCGCCGAGTGTCGGCGGGAAAACAGTCCGCCGAACGGTGTTCGGCGGGTCATTAAGCAATTAAGGCGCGGGGCGGGGAACCGCTCCGCGCGTGTTTTGATTTTAACTTGTCGCTGTTGTCA
>CASDRL010000047.1 GCA_949283145.1 uncultured Clostridia bacterium
CTCGCGCCTTTTTCGGCTTGCTTTTTTGCTTCTTCGCTTGCAAAAGACATAAAACCGTCCAGCGTTTTGCGGTTTAGAAGTATCTTGCCGTCTTTTTTGATGAGAACGCCGTTGTTGATTTTCCCTGCAAGGATATCCGATGCGTTTTCTTCGAGATAGGCTTTGACGCGCTGTTGTTCTTTGGTTTTTGCTTCCAAGTTCAGTTTCATCGTATGCCTCCTTAAAAGGGTAAGTCTTCAAGCAGTTCCGCCGCTTTGACATCGAGGTTTTCCAGCGTTGTATAGTAGTTAAATCCGCCTCGGTAGTCCTGTTCGTCTTTTGCCGTTCGGATGAGGATATGACTGTACCATTCGTTCGTGAAGTACCTGACATCCGAAATGGATATATACACGCATCTGTTCTCCGCACTCTTGATAAAGGCGGAGAAGCAATAGTGGTTTCTTCCGACATTGACGAGCTGCCAATGGTTTTCACGGCACATCGTCTTCAGATAGTTGATGTACTTTGTTTGAAAGGACTTATAGTCCTCGCCGGTGTAACTTCCGGAAGAAAATTCATATCCGAGATACTGTTTGAGTTCCGTAATTTTAGCCATTTTGGTATGCCTCCTTAATAAAGTTTGATGATGCGGATATGTTTGCGCTGCAATCCGTATTCGCGGCGGAATTGCTGTATTGCTTCCCGAAGAGAGTAGAACACATAGGCTTCATCGGCGTAACCGCCGTTTCCGTCGCTGTAAGACAGGAAGAGCGTTCCCGTTGAGTTGTAATGGTAGAAGATGGTTTTCATTGCGTAAGCCTCCTGTTAGCATTCCAGCCAAAGTACGACATCGAGCGGATCTTTGAAATCCTGTTTTTCGATGAGGTCACAGAGTTGCTCATAGCGGTCGCCGTCCATCTCGTTGACGGAGCGGTACAGTCGTCCGTAAAAACCCTGTGAGTTCATAAGGTCTATGACCGTAGCTGCAAAGATGCGGTGATTTTTGTTGCCGTTAGCGGCAAGTTTTTGAATGTTATTCATTGTCTGTCCTCCCGTAAATGTCGTCTGCGTAGTAGGTGCAGTTGAAGGGATTAAAAATCGCGGAGCATTTCACCCCGCGATAATCCACTAAATAGTTGTTGTTTCCGAGTTCTTCCAAAATGGTGATTTCGTCCATCTTTCCGTTAAGAGAGTGGATGTGAGCTTGTGTTTTGAACGGTTTCATAAGACCTCCTTGAGTTCGATAGAGATGAAGGTATGGATGCCGTAATCCCAAGTATCGGTGATCATCCAATAGCATTCGGTTTCATCGGTGTCGCTGCGGCGATCCAGAAAGTCGAGTTCTATTTTATCGTCTTTCGGAACGCCGTTTTCCCATTCGAGTTCGCCAACCCACGAGTTGTCCGGGTTCATTTCGTTTGCGATAAGTTCCTTGAACTTTTCGTAAGCCTTTTCATATGTACTGCAAACGGACAATTCGATGTCGTTGCTGTCTTCGGTGGACCAATCGAGTTTTACAAGATATACTTTCATAGTTCACCTCACGCGACTCTTTTGATACCGCCGCCGAAGCTTTGCACGATTATGTCGCCGAACTCCGAACACCATTCGTCGTCTTTATTCCAGACATAGGCGTAAGCGCAGTGCCTGTTCCCGTCATCGTTCATTAAGTCGTCCCATTCTTCGGGATAGTCCGATACGATGAGGAAGGAGTAGCATTCGCCGAACGGAGTAAACTCGTGCGTTACGGCATAGACGAGGCATCCGTATTTCTTTTCGATAGCCTTCATCTTGGCATAAACTTCGGGTTCTTGGTCTATCCAGAAGCCGCCAAAGCCCTCAAAAAAGCATACCTTGTCGCTTTCGCGGAAGCCCTTGATATACGGCTTATAGATGTCCAGCCGTTTCATAAGCTCGATAGCCTTTTCTTTCTTTGCGATGTTTTTGTCTGTCATTTTCGTATCCTCCTCAAATGCAATTTTGTAAAGTTTCAAAGTTGTAGCCTATGTTCCTGAGCGTTTCTTCAAAGCCGAACCACGCCAGAAGGTTTTGATTGTAGTCATCCTGCGCAAGCGGATCTTCCTTGTCCCACTTGTCACCGAAAAGTTCGGTGGGGGAGTAAAGTCCCGTTCCGTTCATAAGGTCATACAGCAGAGAATTGATTTCCTGTCTGTACTGCTTGTAGAAACGCACCGTATCCGAATAATAGATAAGTTCTCCGACAATTCCCGATTGGCAGCCATAATGAAGGACATCCGTGAAGATGCCCTTCTTGTCGTCATAGTCGCTCCAGCGGTCTATGACATAGTTGCAAACGCGCTTGAGCAGGGGACTGTCCGAATTGCGTTTGAGTTCTTTGATATTCGCAAGAGTGAGTTTCATTCGTCAACCTCCTCGAAGTCGTCTAAGTCGATCTGATTGAAGCCTACGCCGTATTCGAAGTAGAGTCTGCCGCAATCTTCCAGCAGGTCGAATGTGTGAACGCTGATGCGTCCGCGGTCTGTCACGGCGACCGTGATCTCTTTCTTTTCTGTGTTGATGTCTATGAGGTTGAAGGTGATAAACTCTTCTCCGTCATAGAATTGGAATTCGCTCAGTTGGTATTGTTTCTTCATGGTTTGTATCTCCTTTGTTATTTCGCAAGTTTGAACCAGATATAGTAGTTGACCTCTATATCCCGTTCGTTGTATTCGACGATTTCGTAGTACGCGCCTTTGAATTCGTCTGTGCTGTTCATTACAGGATGGCAATTTTTCACGCAAGGGAAAATTCTGATATACGGCTTGCCGGTCTTGCTGACATTTGCCGTTATCAGGTCTTCATCGGTGATGTATCCGATACCTGTAACTTTGGTGTTTTCGATCTTTCCTAACTTGGTGATCGAGTAGATAACCTTTTTCATTCGCTTCATATCTCCTTATTTTTTATTTTTGCCTTTCGGCAGTGGCTAAGGACCACTGAATGAAGCACGAATCGGTCAGCCTATAAGTACAGCCTCTCGGAAGTCAACGACAAAGAAAAAATTATTGCGTCGGTTTGTCGCGCTTGATTGCAATCGCGGAATAATAAAAGAACAGCCACACTCTTGATCGAGTATGACTGTTCTTTCTTTTTATGGCTTATGCAATAATTTTTTCCGTTGACTTGCCGCTTAATTCCGTGGTACAACGACACCACGAAAGGCATTAAAAAATAAGGTTTAATTCGCTATTTATTTAGGCGGCAATCTGATATGGTGTTCTAACGGGGTTAGGTAAAGGTGCCTTCCATAATTGCACGGGCTTGACCTCCGTCACTATCGGGGAGGGTGTGGCGAGCATAGGCTTTTCTGCCTTCCAGAATTGCACCCGCTTGACCTCTGTCACCATCCCGAACAGTGTGACGAGCATAGGGGGGTATGCCTTCCTGAATTGCACCTCTCTCACCTCCGTCACATTTGAAGTGACGACCGGATGGTACCGCACTGCAGATAGCACAGCGACTAGTGGGACTTCGCTTCCGAGCAGTGATCTTTCCGATCCGTCCACAGCGGCTGAGCGGCTTACGTCAACATCTTATAGTTACTATTGTTTGAAGCGCAATGTGTAAAAGGCTATGACAGGCGGGGGCTCCCGCTCATATTCCGACAGGGGAGAGGTGAGGGCGTTGCCCTCGCCTTTCCTTTTGCCGGATTTATTTTTCTCTAACAAACTTTACAGTTGGGGACGGGGCAAATTTGTAAAGAAATTTTACAAAAAGGAACCGTCCCCAAGTGTAAAGCGGGGGTGGGCGGTGGTGTTTGCTGCGGGTGCGGGCGGGGTGCGGCGCGTGGCGGGGCGGGGAGCGGAGAACAGTTGCAAAATGCCGCGCGATGTGCTATCATATCCGCATTGCGAGGTGAAAAATGGACAAGATCAAAATGACTACCCCCCTCGTCGAGATCGACGGGGACGAAATGACCCGCGTGCTTTGGCAGTGGGTGAAAGACATCCTCATCACTCCTTACGTCGACCTCAAGACGGAATATTACGATCTTTCTCTCGAGAACCGCGACGCCACCGACGACAAAGTCACCGTCGAGGCTGCGGAAGCGTGCCTGAGGCTGGGCGTGGGCGTCAAGTGCGCCACCATCACCCCCAACGCGCAGAGGGTGGAAGAGTTCGGGCTCAAAAAGATGTGGGCGAGCCCCAACGCCACCATCCGCGCCAAGATGGACGGCACCGTGTTCCGCGCGCCCGTGATCGTGCGCGGCATCACGCCTCTCGTCCCCGCGTGGAAGAAGCCCATCGTCATCGCCCGTCACGCCTACGGCGATGTGTATAAGGGCGTGGAGATGAAGTCAAAGGGCGGCAAGGCGGAACTTAGCTGCGACGGCAACACCCTCACCGTCTTCGATTTCGGCGGCAAGGAGGGCATCCTGCAAGCCATCCACAACACCAAGGCGAGCATCGAGAGTTTTGCGAGGAGCTGCTTCAATTACGCCCTCGACACCAAGACCGACCTGTGGTTCTCCACCAAGGACACCATCTCCAAGGTGTATGACCACACCTTCAAGGACATCTTTGCCGAGATATACGAGGCGGAATACAAAGAGAAGTTCGAGGCGGCGGGCATCGAATATTTCTACACCCTCATCGACGACGCGGTCGCGCGCGTCATGCGCTCCGAGGGCGGCTTCATCTGGGCGCTCAAAAACTACGACGGCGACGTCATGAGCGACATGGTAGCCACCGCGTTCGGCTCTCTTGCGATGATGACTTCCGTCCTGGTCTCTCCCACGGGCGCATACGAGTTCGAGGCGGCGCACGGCACCGTCACCCGGCACTACCGCAAATATCAGAAGGGCGAGGAGACTTCCACCAACTCCGTGGCGACGCTGTTCGCGTGGACGGGCGCACTCAAAAAGCGCGGCGAGCTGGACGGCAACAAGGAGCTGTCCGATTTCGCGGACAGGCTTGAGAAGGCGACCATCGACACCATCGAGAGCGGCGAGATGACCAAGGACCTCGCCGGTATGTTCAAGCTGGACGGTGTGACCGTCAAGGCGCTGAACAGCAGAGAGTTCCTGGAAGCCATCGCGAAGAGGCTGTAAGCGCCGGACCGCTCAAACAATCCGAAACAAAAAAGAGAGCCCGAACATCCGTTCGGGCTTTTTCATGCGTTTTGTGCGGTTTTCGTGACCGACGCCCCGCGCCTTATGCGCCTGCGTCGCGGCGGTGGGCCAATACCGCTGTCAGACTCTGTTCCTTCTCAACACGGCTTCGTTGTCGGCGTATATGCGGAGCTGCCTGACATCTTCCACAAGCTGATCGCTCGGCTCGTTGAGTTTCGCCGTGAGAGAGGAGGACATATTCACGGATGCGTCGAGGTTGGATATGCTGCCCGAAAGCGCGGATATGTCGGAGGAGAGTGCGCTGAGCTTTGAGGTCTGTTCGCCGATGAGGGCGTTTTGCATTGCGAACCCGTCGTTTACCGCCTGCGTCAGCCTGTTCAATCCGGCAGTAAGAGCACCGCCTATCATTGCGGCGGCGTCTCTGACGGTGGCGCAGATCCGATCCGTCGAAATGTGTATCGCGGAGACGATCTCATCCTTGCGCCTTTCGCTGTCGGCGATGAGCAAAGCCTCTTTCAGAGTGTCGGCTCTTCCCGTTGTCATGGCATACAGAATATGATCCAGCGCGCCCCAGTCGTTTTCGGCAACGATCCCGCCGTAAGTCCTGCGCAGCGCATTGTATATGACAATGCCGACCGACGCATGAATAAGACACTTTTTGTCGCGTTCCGCTTTCAGGCGCGAGACGGTCTCGTCCAGTTCCTTCGTCTTTTTGGCATAAGCGTCCATGTTGCTCTTGTGTCCCTCTGCTTCGGATAGGAATGCCTTCAAGTTTTGGTCTCGCTTGCGTTTTGCACCCACACGAGTCTCTAAGTCGTAGCGGAAGTCCTCGAATTTTTCGAATCCCGCGCGGCCGAGGAGAATGAGGGCCGCAATGAACACCGCCAGGCAGGCAGCGCCGAGCAGTACGGTGAAAACAATGCAGAGGATCCACGATATCACGCTCGGATCGCCTTCGGAATACAGCTCTTTGAAGAAAAAGTCTATGCCGAAATATGCGGCGGCAACCGCGCCGCCACAGAAGCCGAGCATGAGGACGATCAAAAGCAAGCCGAGCAGCAGATGGGGGAAGACAAGCAGAGAAGACTCGTATTTATATCTGTTTTTGGTTTGTGTCTCGGCGTCTTGCAGTTCTTTCACCCGATCTACCGTTCTTTCGATAGAAAGTTTCAGCGAGTCTGAATCAAGCCTGCATTTTTCCAGGGCGAGGTCGGTTTTGGCGCGGATATCTTTTATCGCATCGTTTTCCTGCGATACGGCAGAAAGACCCGCGCGCAGTGCGATAAGGTCGCCGAGGATCTCATTCTTGTGTCTGTTTTCGATCATGATAAGCCCTCTTCAATATGTATATATAGAATTTTAAGAGGGTTTGCGGTCATTGTCAAGCCAAATCGCCCGTATGCACAAAAACGCCTTTTCCGTCTGTTAAATCCGAGGGAATGCCGTTTTCCGGGCGCGGATCCGTGCCTGCCGTTTTGTCCGCATATGACGGGCGTATCCGGTCCGCCGGGTTCGGTCATAAAAACAGCCCGCCGTTGCGGCGGGCTGCAGTTTTTAAGGGGAGGATATTGCGTCACTCCTTGGCGTAGATGACATCGTCGGCGATGATCTCTATGCTGTCGCGGTACGCGGCGGGGATGGTGATGATCACCTGTTTTTCGATGCGGTTGGGTTGGAAGCACAGATCCAGCATCTTGTCGATGTCGGCATCGTGCGCGGGCTCTTCCGTGCGGGTGACGGTGATGTCGTAAAGGGAAGTGCCGTGATACTCCCGTGCGATGTTGTATTCGTCCGGATAGAGGTTGTAGCAGGAGATCGTGACCATCGTCGCGGATGTGTCATAGCGCACGATGATCTTTCTTTCGGGGGCTTCCACCTTGATGGACGTCACTTCGTTGGGGCTGAACTGCGGACGGATGGGCTCGCTCTCGGCATACCAGCCGTGAGAGGTGAGATAGTCGCTGCGCGCTTCCACCCACTTGTCCGCATCCAGGCTGCCCATTGCCGCGGACGCGATGACAAAGATCACGGCGACGATGAGCAGGGCATAGCCGATGTTTTGCAGAGTGATGTATTTGGGCTTGAAAACGACGGAAGTGCTCTCGGTTTTTGCGTTTTCGAGAACGGTTTCCGATTTTTTGTCCGCTTTGACGGTCGAGCCCGCGTCATCCTGACCGCGCATGAAGAAGTCCGCGCCGGGCGCATCCGGCCAGCGGTCGTACCACACCTTGCGCATATAGACTATGAACCCGCGTACGGACACCGCGCAAAGCCCGGCGCCGATGAAAGAGAGCCCGAACAGGGTGAGGAACGCCATTGCGGAACCCCATGCGACGTAAACGCCTATGGCATAGCTCAGAGCCACCGCCCAGAGCGCCGCCATCGCGAAGACGAGCAGCACGAGTCCGGCGATCGGCAGGGCGTGGAGAAACTTTTGCGTTTTTTCGGATCTTTTTTTCATGAGCAGAACTTGTTCCCTCAGGTTGATATCCTTGTGAAATTATATCCGTGCGTACGGTTTAAGTCAAGCAATGCGCCCGTCGGCGTCACATTTCATCAATACATCTCGGTATGCCGGACCGGAATGATGCGCCCCTGTTCGGTGCCACATGCCAGACAGGAATAATACGAACCAGCCTCGGAGCAATTCTTTTCGGCGCTTTTACACAGCCGAAACTTGCCAATATGTATACTATTGCCTGCGTTCCGTCCGTGCAAAATCATCCGAAAATCTCTTGCTCTGAGGTGCGAGCAGTTCCGCGCCGCGTCCGGGAATGCATTATGCGCACGGCGGCAGCATACATTCAAGTATGCCCGGATCGGCATGCCGAGGAGACGGAAAGACAATCTCCGACAACATTCCGCAAAAGCTGTCACGCCGTGTCCCGCGCATCATTCTATCATGAGGTGAACGCTGTGTTTGTCGTTCTGAAAAGGAAAAGCATCATCATTGCCGTAGCGTTCGTGCTGGCAGCGGCGGCGCTGACCGCGGCTCTCGGCGCATCGGGGAGCGCGGGCGTGTTTTTCGGAGTGAGTTCGCGCAAGATCCCCGTCTACTGCGTGGAAAGAGCGGATGACGAAGAGAAGGTGATCGCGCTCACATTCGACGCGGCATGGGGCGCGGACAAAACGCAGGGCATCATGGACATCCTCGACGAATACGACGCGGGAGGCACGTTTTTCCTGGTCGGGTTCTGGCTGGACAAATATCCCGATATGACGCAGGCGATCGCGGAGCGCGGGTTCGAGATCGGCAACCACTCCGCAAACCACCTGAATATGCCCAAGCTCAACGATGAGACCATGCGTGCGGAGATAAGCTCCGTCAATGCGAGGATAGAGCAGCTTGCCGGGGTGAAGCCCAAGTTCTTCCGCGCGCCCTACGGTGACTATTCGGACAGGCTCATGACCGCGGTGGAAGGTGAAGGCATGGTGGGCGTGCAGTGGAGCATCGACACCCTGGACTGGAAGGGGCTTTCCGCGGCTCAAATCGTCGAGAGGGTCGTGCCTAAGGCAAAGAGCGGCGACATCGTGCTCTTCCACAATAATTCCGATCACGTCCTCGACGCGCTGCCCCTCGTTCTGATGGCGCTCAAAAACAAAGGGTTCCGCTTTGTCGGGCTCTCCGAAATGGTGGCGACGGAAAACTTCACCGTCGACCACGCCGGGGTGCAGCACAAGGACGCATAACACAGAAAAACACCGCCCCGAGAGGGCAAAGAGAGGAAATATGGGATACGAACAAATGCAGAACAACAGAGCGTACGTTGCCGGGACTGTCATCTCGGAGCCGAAGTTTTCGCACGAAGTGCTTGGTGAGAAGTTTTTTGACGTCATGCTCGACGTGAAAAGGCTTTCCGATCGTTCGGACGAGATCCCCGTCACCGTCTCGGACAGGCTCACCGCCGAGATACGCGCGGGCGACAAACTCGGAGTCTCGGGACAGCTGCGCAGCTACAACAAACAGTGCGAGGGCAGGAGCAAACTCGTGCTGCGCGTCTTTGCCAGAGAACTCGATGACGGAGAGAGCGAGACTCCCAATTGCATAGAACTGGAAGGCTTTGTGTGCAAACCGCCCGTATACCGTGTGACTCCGTTCGGGCGAGAGATCTGCGATATGCTGCTCGCCGTCAACCGCGCTTACAACAAGTCGGATTACATCCCCGCCATCGTGTGGGGGAGAAACGCGAAATATGCGGGGGAGTTCGCGGTGGGCGACAAAGTCGCCGTCACGGGCAGATTGCAGTCCCGTGTCTATCAGAAGACCCTTCCCGACGGCAGCACTGAGGACAGGGTGGCATACGAAGTTTCCGTGTCACGCATAGAGAGGGCGGACTGACGGGCGCGATAAGGGGAGGATAAGGGCGGCATTCCCGGCAAGGGGCGGACGACGGCGCGAAAAGCGCCGTTTTCGTTTTTTGTTTACAAATGCGCGTGTGTGATGTATAATTTTCAAAAGGTGAAATTATGAAAAAGATGAAACTCGAAGATTTTGTGCTGCGTGTGACCTATCTTTCCGAAAACGGCGAGACCGTCGTCAGCGACGGCGATTCCGTCGTGGCTGTGGAGAAAGTCATCGAGGGCGAGAGGCTGATCGTCTCTCTGCATACGACCGGGAAAGTGCGTCTCGTCTCCGCGCGCATGGTGCAGTCCCGCGCGTTTGAGGAGGGTGAACGCTTCTTCGGCGGCGGCTATCAGTCCTGGACGCTGACGCGGGAATATGCTCCCGGCGAGAGACAGATCGGGCTCAAAAACGTCGCAAATCTCCCCGTTGTGCGCACTTTTGCCGCGGCATCGGGCGATTATGACTTCACAAGTTACGGCAGAGGGCTCTATCATTCCCACGGCTATACGTACATCAGGGACGGGAAGGAAGTCGAGCTTTTCGGGTCTCTCGACGAGAGTTTCGCCTTCACGATATTCTATCTCGACGCCAAAGAGCAAGTCTTTGCCGTCGTCAAGGACGTGGAGGGCGCGGACGTCGAAGGAGACGTGAAACTCTTCGACATCGTGCGCTTGGAGGGGGACTACGACGCCGTCTTCGACCGCTATTTCGAGCTTTATCCTCTGCGGGCGCCCGAAAGAGACATCAAAAGGCTGGTCGGCTACACCTCGTGGTATAACTATTATCAGAACGTCACGGAGAAGATCGTGCTCCGCGACCTCGAGGGGCTTTATAAGACGGCGGGGAGCGTCGCCAACATCTTCCAGATCGACGACGGCTATGAGTCCAAGGTGGGCGATTGGCTCGCTGTCGATCCCGTCAAGTTCCCGAACGGGATGAAACCCATGGCGGACGCGATCCATAGTAAAGGTTATCTTGCGGGCATCTGGGTGGCACCCTTTGCCGCGGAGTTTAAGGCGGCGGTGGTCAAGGAGCATCCCGAATGGCTGCTCAAAGGCAAAAACGGCAAGCCCGTCATCGGCGGCTTTGCGTGGAACGGGTTCTACGTCCTCGACCATGAGAATCCTGAAGTCAGAGCGTATGTAAAGAAGGTGTTCGACACCGCCATCGACGACTGGGGCTTTGACATGTTCAAGCTGGATTTCCTGTATGCGGCATGCATCATCCCGCGCGGAGGGAAGTCCCGCGGCAGGCTCATGCACGAGGCGATGGCGTTCCTGCGCGAATGCGTGCGCGATAAGCTCCTGCTCGGATGCGGCGTGCCCATGACCTCTTCGTTCGGGTTCGTGGACGCGTGCAGGACGGGCTGCGACGCCGAGCTTTCGTTTGCGGACAAATTCTACGTGAAGTGCACCAACAGCGAGATCATCTCCACCCGCAATTCCATCATAGACACCGTCTTCCGCCGTCACCTGAACGGCAGGGTCTTCCTCTCCGATCCCGATGTGTTCTTCCTCCGCGACGACGGCATGAAGCGCACGGATTACACTCAGTCTCAAAAAGAGATCCTCGCCCGCGTCAACAAGATGTGCGGCAGCGTGCTCTTTGTTTCGGACAATGTCGGTGACTATGACGCCAAACGCAGGGAGATGCTTCTCGACGCATATGCGCCTCTCGACGGCAGGATCCTCTCCGCGGATATGAAAAAGAGCGCGATCAGGATGGTTTTTGAAGAAAAGGGTGTGGAGAAGGCGTTTGAGTTCGACCTTTCCACGGGGGACTATACCGTCCGGGCGTTGAAGTAATGGTCTATACCGAACATATCGAAGAAGTGAGAAAGGCGGTCGCCGCCTGCGGCAGGCGCGTCGACATCGTCGCCGCAGTCAAGATGCAGACCAAAGACACCGTGGACGAGCTCATGCGCATCGCCCCGGACTTCATCCTCGGCGAGAACCGCGTGCAGGAGCTCACCGCCAAGTACGACCCGTCCTACCGCTGGCATTTCATCGGTCAGCTGCAGACCAACAAGGTGAAGTACATCATCGACAAGGTGGAGCTCATACATTCCCTCGACCGCGCGGAACTCGCAAAGGAGATCGAAAAGCAGGCGGCAAAGCACGGCAAAGTGCAGGACTGTCTGGTCGAGGTCAACATGGGCAGCGAGATCTCCAAAGGCGGAGTGGCGCCATCGGAAGTGACGGAGTTTCTGAAAAGTCTCGGGGACTATCCGCACATCAGAGTGCGCGGGCTCATGAGCGTGCTGCCGAATCTCGGCGATACGCCGGAGCTCAGGGCGCTTTACGCCGAGCTCGAAGAGCTTTTCGAGAGCACAAAAACTCTCTCTCTTTCCGGCTATTCCGCGGATATCCTGTCCGCCGGGATGTCGGGGGACTACAAAGTCGCGCTGGAATACGGCTCGAATATGATCCGCCTCGGACGGACGCTGTTCGGGGAGAGGATATATCCCGCCGCCGTTATTGCGGACGGCGCGCAAATGTGAGGTGAATATGAACGAACGCGATTATTACGGTCCCGATGTCCGCCGTCCCGACAAGGACTATGGCGACGGCAGATACGAACAGGGCAGGAGCAGATTCTCCCGTCTGTTCGGCGGCGAACCGCGCTCTCCGGAGCCCCCGCGCGGGAGCGGCACAGTCATCTATTCTCCCTCCACCTACGAGGATGTGCAGCTGCTCATCGACCATCTCAAAATGCGCGAGCAGGTCATCGTCGATTTTTCGGAGATCAATCCCACCTCGGTGTGCCGCATCCTGGACTTCATGTCCGGCGCCATATATGCGCTCAACGGCTCCATACAGCAGATCAATAAGAATATCTTTCTCTTCGCGCCCAGCGGAGTGACCATCACCGTGCCGCCCCACATCGGCAGAAGATAATGCAGGAAAATAAACCCAAAAAACTCACTTTCAAGGACATCAAAGAGCGCGTCGCCAACGGATGGCGCGCTTTCTTGCGCTTTTTCAAAGAGTTCAAATGGGATAAGGCGCACGTTTCGGTGCTCATCAAATACGCCGTAGAGATCCTTCTCTTTGCATTCATCATCACATTCGACTTGTGCATGAAGGATTTCCTTTACGATTTCGTAGAGGTGGAGCACGGCGGCAATTTCACCGTCATAGACGGTTTTTTGGATCTGACCTATTCCGAAAACACCGGCATGGGCTTCGGGCTCGGTCAGGAGAGCACTCTCGGCATCACCATCATGACCGCCGTCATGATAGTGGCGATCCTCGGCTATCTTCTCTTCTTCAAAAAAGAGAAGGCGTATATCCGCATCCCCCTCATTATGGTGGCGGCGGGCGGCATCGGCAACCTTGTGGACAGGACGCAGCTCGGCTATGTGCGCGACTTCTTCGAGTTCACCTTCATGGACTTCGCCATCTTCAACATAGCGGACGTCTTCGTGACCGTGGGCGCGATCGTGCTCATTTTGGGGCTCATCGTGATGCTGATCTTCCCGCCCAAAGACAAGCGCATCCCGCAGGATGACGAAAAGGAGGGGGTGGAGAAGGCGGCATTTTCCGTCGAGAGCGCGGACGGGGCGTCCGAAAGCGCCGACGGCGCGAAGAATGGGGATGAGACAGCCTTTGCGGCAGAGAGTACGGAGAGTGCCGAGAGTGCGGAAAACGCTGTTGAATGTGCGGAAATCGCCCCGGAAAGTGTCGATATCGCGGAAAATGCGGGCGCCAAGGAAAGAGCGGCGTTCACCGTGACCGCGGAGGGCGGCGACGAGGGCGCGGAGAAAAAGGTCGCATTCACCGTGACCGCGGACAAAGGGACGGAGAGCGATGAAGGCTAGGGTCACCGAGGCGGACGAAGGGGTGAGGCTGGACGTTTTTCTCGCAAGAGAGAGCGGTCTCACGCGCTCAGCAGTCAAGAACGCCGTGGAAAAGTGCGGCGCGGCGGTGAACGGCACTCTGCGTTTCAAGAGCGGATCCGAGCTGAGGGCGGGCGACGAGGTGGAATTCGAGCCTCCCGCGCCCGAGCCGCTCGAGGCGGAAGCCGCAGACATCCCCATCGAGATAATTTACGAAGACGAAAATTTCGCGGTGATAAACAAGCCTCGCGGCATGGTGGTGCATCAGGCGTCCAGCTATCGCGCAAACGACACCCTAGTCAACGCTTTGCTTTTCCGGCTCAAAGACCTGAGTTCCATCAACGGAGTCATCCGTCCCGGCATCGTGCACCGCCTGGACAAGGACACGACGGGTCTTCTCGTCGTTGCCAAAAACGACGAAGCGCACCGTTCTTTGCAGGCTCAGATCGCGGCAAAGACGGCAAAACGCATATATTTCGCGCTCACGGACGGCAATTTCAGGGAGGAGGGCGGCGTCATCGATGCCCCAATAGGCAGGAGCAAACGCGACCGCAAGAAGATGGCGGTGGTCGAAGGGGGTAGGCGCGCCGTCACTCATTATACCGTGCTGGAACGCTTCGGCAGATACACCCTCGTGCGCTTTGAGCTCGAGACGGGCAGGACTCATCAGATCCGCGTTCATTCCGCCCACATCGGGCACCCGGTGACGGGGGACGCGGTCTACGGCGGATCGACGGCGATTTTCAAGAGCGGGCAGCTGTTGCACGCGGGCAGGCTGGAGCTCGACGATCCGGTGACAGGGGAGAGGAAGGTGTTCGAAGCGCCACTCCCGGAGGATTTCGCCCTCGTGCTCGAAAAATTGAGAAAAGCCTCAAAATAGGGGTTTTTCGGCAGGACACTATTCTAATAACTTGAAAAATGCAGAATACTTTGCGCCGATGTCAGTCGGCGTTTTTTCTTTTCAGCAGTTCGGGATGCGCGTCGGGACGCGCCACCGTGGTCCTGAAGTCGGTGTAGATGACCTGTCCCGGGTGTCCCGAGGGACGGCGCTTGACATAGCGGCGCAGAGTGTAGTCAACTTCCGCATTTGCACCCGCGCTCGCCGCCGCGATCTCCGCCGCGACCTTGATCACCTCGTCGGGCACCGTTTTGCCCTCGGTCAGCACGACGACGTGCGCGCCGTGACGGTTTTTCAGGTGCAGCCAAAGGTCGGAAGAGGACGCGACGCGGAAGGTCAGCTCGTCGTTTTGCAGATTGTTCTTGCCCGCAAGCACGGTGAAGCCGCCCACGACATACTCCGCGGGTGGTTCCGCCTTTTCCCGCCGCACCTTGCCTTTGCTCTTTTTTCTCACCGCGCCCAGCCTTTCCAGTTCCTCTTCAATGGCGGTGGACGGCGCGTCGTAGGGGAGGGACGCGATCTCTTCCTCAAGCGACGCGACGTAATCGAGCAGGAGCAGATCCGCCGCGAGTTTCTTCTCGGTGAACTCCTTGGTGCGTTTCAGCTTGTTGTAGCGGTTGAAGTACGCCGTCGAATTGCCGGAGGGCGTCAGCCTCTCGTCGAGCGGGATCTCCTTCTCCTCGCCGGTGTAGTAGTCGGTGCATTTCAGCACCTTATCCCCCCGTTTTATGCGGTAGATGTTCGCGACGATGAGCTCGCCCATCACCCGCCATTTGTCCATGTTTTCGCACTCTTTCAGCCTTTCGCGGTCGATGGCGATGTTCTTTTCCGTGCGGGAGCGCAGGTGTTTGACGGCGGTGGAGAGCGCTTTCAGCCGCGCTTTGTTGCGCAGGTCCCTGTCCGCCGCGGTGTACAGCGCGTCGTATGCGGAGACGATGTCGGGGAAGTCCCGTTTCTCCCCCTTTGCCGCGGCGTAAGGGAATGGATAGACCTCTTTTCCGATGACGCAGGGCGCGTAAAAGGGCGCGTGCGTGACGTCGCCGAGCGCGTCGAGAAGGGCGCCGAGCCTCTCTTTTTCCTCTTCGGAAAGGGGGCGGGGCAGGTCGGCGGGAAGCTCCGCGCGCCGCAGGATCTCCGCCACGGTCGCCCCTGAAAAACCGGACATTTTGTCCAGGATGAAGCGGTGCAGATCCCCGCCCGGGAAGCCTTGCAAAGCGCGTCTTCCTTCCTCGGTGCGGTAGTTGGGTTTGGGCTGTTCGGGCGGGGCGTATCTCACTCCGCGCAGCACGACGTGTCCCCCTCCGTCGTCGAAGCCGAGGTGCTTGACGGCATCCAGGATGACGAGGTCGGAGCTTGTGAACACGATGTTGGAATAGCGGTTCATTATCTCTATAAAGAGATAAAACTCCGCGTTGTCCCTCATTTCGGTGCGTGCGGTGAAGCGCAGGAAGATGATCCTGTCGTTTTGCCACATGCCCACTTCCTCGACGGCGCTCACGGAAAGATATTTGCGCAGCAGCATGCAGAACCCGGGTGCGGTGACGGGGTTTTGCTTGCGTTCCGACGTGATGTGCAGACGGGGAGCGCCCGCGTTGCAGGACGCGACGAGGCAGACCGTCTTTCCGCCCGCGCGAAGATGGAGGCGTATCTCATCCGCCTCGGGCTGCACGATCTTGTCCATACGTGCGCCTTTGAGTTTTGCGTCGAGTTCGTCCGCAAGCGCGCTCAACGCCAGAAAATCGCTGCCCATAGCCCTATTATACACCACCTTGCCGCTATCGCAATCTTTCTTGTATGTCCAAACGGGAATTATTCGGATCGGGTATGTGCCTGATCGAAACAGTGAAGTCTTGTTCCCGACCGATCCTTGTCGGCGCATTCCCGTTGCCGATGTTTGAGGATAATAATTTATTTCTTCCGCATCGCGCTTTTTCGCCGTCCGCATTTTTATCGGACATTCTTGTCGGGCAAGAACAAAAAATCATTGCCTTTCACACGCAGTTATGATATACTTCCTTTTACTTACGATAAAATCGGTACATTTATTGCGGCGTAAAGCGGCATAAACGGAGGACAAATGAGTTACACAATCGAGAAGTTGGAAAAGAGCCGCGTCAAGTTCACCTTTGACGTGGATGCGGAAACGTTCGGCAAAGCGGTCGTCGCCGCTTACAACAAGACCAAGCACAAATATTCCGTCCCCGGGTTCAGAAAGGGACACGTCCCCATGAAGGTCATCGAGGGGATGTACGGCAGAGAGGTATTTTTCGAGGACGCGATGGACATCGTTATCCCCGAGGTGTACTCCGAGGCTCTCGACAAGGAGCACGACATCGAGGTCGTCTCTCAGCCCGAGCTCGAGTCCTTCGATTTCAAGGAGGACGGCGGCGTGACCTTCGTGCTCACCACCGCGGTGCGTCCCGAGGTCAAGTTGGGCAAATATAAGGGTCTCTCCGTCGAGAGAAAGGTGGAGAAAGTCACCGCCAAGCAGGTGGAGGCTGAGCTTGAGAACGCCCGCGACAAGCAGGCGCGCATCATCGACGTCGACGAGGCGGCAAAGAACGGCGACATCGTCAACATCGACTTCGTCGGCTCCGTGGACGGCGTCAAGTTCGACGGCGGCAGCGCGCAGGACTATGACCTGACTCTCGGCAGCGGCAGCTTCATCCCCGGTTTTGAGGATCAGCTCGTCGGCGCCAAGAAGGGCGACAAGGTGGACGTCAAGGTCACTTTCCCCGAGGACTATCACGCGGCGGAGCTCAAGGGCAAAGAGGCGCTCTTCGAGTGCACCGTCAATGCGGTCAAGAGGAAGGAGCTTCCCGCCCTCGACGACGATTTCGCGAAGGAGATCTCGGAGTTCGACACCCTTGCCGAATACAAAGAGGACGTCAAAAATAAACTGATGAAGGACGCCGAGATGCGTGCGGACAGAGAGTATGAGGACGCTTTGGTGCAGTCTGTCGTGGACGGCGCCGAGGTGGAGATCCCCCAGGCGATGATCGATCAGGAAGCCGAGGATATGGCGAAGGAATTTGAATATCGCCTCTCCTATCAGGGCATCAAACTCGCCGATTATCTCGGATATATCAACATGACGCGCGAGCAGCTCCTCGGCGAATATAAGGAGCAGGCGGCGAAGTCCGTCAAGGTGCGCCTCGTCATGGAGGAGATCGTCAAGCGCGAGGAGATGAAGTTCGAGCAGGACGAGCTGGACGCCAAAGTCGCCGAGATGGCGGAGCGCGCGGGTCAGGACGTCGAGACCTTCAAGAAGGGTCTCGGGAGAGAGCATTATGACTATCTCGCCAACCAGATCCTCTCCGACAAGCTCATGGCGATGCTGAGGGAGGAGAACGCTCCCGCAGCCAAGAAGGCGGCGAAGAAGGCGTCCGACGACAAGGCGGAAGCCGAGAAGAAACCCGCGGCAAAGAAGACCGCGAAGAAAGCCGAAGCCGCGGACGGCGAGGCGAAACCCGCAAAGAAAGCGGCAAAGAAAGCGGAGGCTCCCGAGGCGTAACGCGCCCGGGTCTCCCTAAGGAGAACTATGGACATCAGAGACCAACTTATCCCCATGGTCATCGAACAGACGGGCAGGGGCGAGCGCTCCTATGACATCTATTCCCGTCTGCTCGAGGACAGAGTCATCTTCCTCACCGGCGAGATCAACGATCAGGTGGCGGATCTCATCGTGGCGCAGCTCCTTTTCCTCGAGGGGAAGGACTCCGCCAAGGACATCAGCCTCTACATCAACAGCCCTGGCGGTTCGGTGTCGGCGGGTTTTGCCATCTACGACACGATGAACTATATCCGCTGCGACGTGTCCACCATTTGCGTGGGCATGGCGGCGAGCATGGGCGCGTTTTTGCTCTCGTCCGGTGCGAAGGGGAAGAGGTTCGCGCTGCCCAATTCCAAGATCATGATCCACCAGCCCCTGGGCGGAGCTCAGGGACAGGCGAGCGACATCGCCATCCAGGCGGAGGAGATCCTCCGCACCAAAAAACGCCTGAACGAGATCCTCGCCGCCAACACCGGTCAGGACCTTGCCAAGATCGAGTTCGATACCGACCGCGACTTCTACATGACTGCGGAAGAGGCGGAAAAATACGGGCTCGTGGACAAGATCTTCTTCTCCAGAAAGGCGTGACCCTCCGTAACAGTACGGAAACTGAGAGGTAATATGGATTTTCACAAGGAGCTGCATTGCAGTTTCTGCGGCAAGAGCGACAGCGAGGTCGAAAAGATCATCGTCGGCCCCAACCGCATGACCATTTGCAACGAGTGCATCGAGCAATGCGCGCATCTGCTCGCAAAGGAGACTTCCGCAGGCACTCAGGGCATCTCGCTCTACACTCCGCAGGAGATCAAATCTAAACTCGATGAGTACATCATCGGTCAGGACAGCGCCAAAAAGGTGCTGAGCGTCGCCGTGTACAACCACTACAAGCGCATCGGCAGGCTCTCGGGCGCCGACGACGGCGTCGTGCTCGAAAAGAGCAACGTCCTTTTGCTCGGTCCCACCGGCTCGGGCAAGACCTTGCTCGCAAAGACGTTGGCGCAGATCCTCAACGTTCCCTTCGCCGTCGCGGACGCAACCACGCTCACCGAGGCGGGCTATGTCGGCGAGGACGTTGAGAACATCCTTCTGAAGCTCATCCAGGCGGCAGACGGCGACATCCGCAAGGCGCAGATGGGCATCATCTACATCGACGAGATAGATAAGATCGCGCGCAAGGGCGAGAATGTCTCCATCACCCGCGATGTCAGCGGTGAGGGCGTGCAGCAGGCGCTCCTCAAGATCATCGAAGGGACGATGGCGTCTGTGCCTCCGCAGGGTGGCAGAAAGCACCCCAACCAGGAGTGCTACCAGATCGACACCACCAACATCCTCTTCCTGTGCGGCGGCGCGTTCGTCGACCTGGATAAGATCGTCGACAAGCGCAAGGACGGCTCAAAGCTCGGCTTCGGCGCCACCGTCAAGGGCGACAAGCACTATAACTATGACGAGCTCATCTCCGAGCTGCAGCCCGAGGACCTCATCAAATACGGTCTCATCCCCGAGTTCGTGGGCAGAGTCCCCATCGTGGTCGGGCTCAACGCGCTGGACGAGGACGCCCTCATCAAGATCCTCTCCGAGCCCAAGAACGCCCTCGTCAAGCAATATCAGGTGCAGTTCAAGCTGGACGGTGCGGAGCTGGAGTTCGAGCCAGAAGCTCTTCGCGCCATCGCGGAGAAAGCCATCAAACTCAACACCGGCGCACGCGGACTGCGCGCCATCGTGGAGGGCATACTCCTCGACCTCATGTACGAGCTGCCCTCGGACAAGAGCATCGCAAAAGTGGTGGTCACTCTGGAGTGCGTGACGGAAAAAGCCCGCCCCCGCATCATCCGCAAGAGCGAACAGGAAGCCCCCGCCATGCCCTCGGCAAGCTGACCGCTCACTCAACAAACCCAAAACCCCGAAAACGCGCGTACACACGCGCGTTTTTCATATATTTAGTTTTGCACACGAAAATATTTTAGACACTTAGGGACGGGCTTGTTTTGTCCAAAAATTGGACAAAAAAAGCCCGTCCCTATTTGTTCAAAAATGTGAGTTTTCTTAAGAAGGGGGGGGCGAAACGGCGGCACTTGTAGGGGAATGATGGGGGGGGCGGATGTTTGACATGAGGGTGCACAAAGGCGAGAGGTGTGGGGGTGAGGTGGTTGCGGCGGGGCTTTCATACTGAAAATCGGGGCGGGATGTTTCATGAAACGGCGCGGAGCGCTTGCGGAAAGGGGCGGTTTGCAGTTACAATAAAAGCGCGCATGAAGGCGCGTCATCCAAGCGGTTTTGCGTGCGGCGCGGAAGGAGGACGGTATGATCATCAAAAATGCGGAGTTTCTGACATCGGTGGCGGATCCCGGCAAATTGCCCGATCTCGGCGTGCCGGAGATCGCGTTTGCGGGCAAGTCCAATGTGGGCAAGTCCTCCTTCATCAATTTCCTCACCGGCAACGGGAAGCTGGCGCGCACCTCGGGAGATCCGGGGCGCACCCGTCTGGTCAACTACTTCGGCGTGAACGGCAAGTCCCTCGTCTTTGTGGATCTGCCGGGATACGGCTTTGCAAAAGTCGCCAAGAGCGAGAAAGCCAAGTGGGGGAGCATGATCGAGGGCTATCTCACGGGGAGCAAAAACCTCGTCAACGTCTTTGTGCTGCTGGATGTTCGCCACGAGCCGACCTCGGACGACAAGATGCTGCTCAACTTCCTCTATCACTACAACATCCCTTTCACCGTCATCGCCACCAAGTGCGACAAGCTCTCCCGCGCGCAGCTCATTAAACGCCGCGCGGAGATCGCCAACGCCATCGGCGTGGGCGTGGGCAACGTCTTTCTCATCTCCTCCCTCAAAAAGACGGGGAAGGAGGACATCCTTGCTCGAATAGACATCCTCACCGAAGCGTGGCATGCCGCAAATGCGGGGGAGAGTGACGAGGGCTGACTACCTCCGCCTTGGGATTTTTCGGTTTATGTATTACGATCCGGCATGACCGCCTGCGGGCGGTTTTTGCTTTCCGTTTTTAAGAGACAGACATTGTGCTTTTTTATCCTCATGCCGCGCTGTGTTTATCTCTCAGAAACCCGCAAATGTTTGCGGACATTGCTTGCACTCTCTTGTCCTAATTCTACGCCGGATCTCTCCCTTGAAAACCCGCAAAGTATTCTCGAAAACGGCGAAAAGTATTATACTTTACGCAGATAGTGAGAATACTTTACCGCTTTCACCTGTCAAAGACAGGTGGGCGTGATTTGGCGCAAGATGTGATCTCGGGCGAAAATGTTCAATATCATAGGACAAAAACACGCGCAATTTGACGACAGATATTGTCCGTTTGACGACAAATATTGTCCGTCAGGTAATGGAAAATGCCCGCCGTGCGGCGGGCGGTGAGGGTATTGAAGTAATTTTGTGAGGCTGCCGGTGTCCGCTGTTTTTTTTGCGGCGGTGTAAGGCTATGGCAAAGTGTTTTCGAGCATAAGCGGATGTCATGCCGTTTTGGGCGGCAGCAGCTTGGGGCAAACCCGCTCCGTTATGCCGTCATTTTCGGGTGTGGTCAGAAGATCTCCACCAAAGTGTTGTTCACAAGGTCGCAGGAAGTGAGGTAATAGGGGATGCCGTGCTTTTCCACCCTCGGGGTGGCGCGCACGCTTTTGCCGTGCAGGTGGCCGTAGGTGACGGCGTCCACGCGGTATTTTTCGATGAGGGCGGTAACTTCGCTGTCGTTGTATTTGGCGTCGAACGGGGGGTAGTGCAGCATGGCGATGACTTTGTCCCCATCCGTGCGCATCCTTTCCGCCGCGGTGAGGGAGAGCTCCAGCCTGATGAGTTCGCGCGCGTACACCTTGGCGTCGTGTTCGTCCGCGGCGTCGCAGGGCATCGTCCACCCCCTCGTACCCGCAACGAGGAAGCCGCCGCAGCGCACGCAGTCGTTCTGCACAAAGCAAAACTCCGGAAATGCCGCGCGCATTTTGCTTATCGCCGTCCAATAGAGGTCGTGGTTGCCCTTGCCGACGATCTTTTTGCCGGGGAGCGCCGCTATAGCGGCGTAGTCGGGCGCGGCGTCCTCGATGTACATTCCCCAGGAGATGTCGCCGCCGAGCAAAACGAGGTCGTCCTCTCCGACGCGCGCGCGCCAATCCGCGCTCACTTTGTCGAAGTGGTCGATCCAGCCGTCTCCGAAGATGTCCATCGGTTTCTCCGCGGCGTGGGAGAGATGCAGGTCGCTGATGGCAAAAACTTTCACGCCGTCATTTTACCACA
>CASDRL010000048.1 GCA_949283145.1 uncultured Clostridia bacterium
AGTGCCGAGGGCTGGATGGTAGTGCGTCGGCAATGCGCCATCTGATCGCTCCGCGGGCGCATTGCAAGCGGCAGAACAAGGCGGCGCCGTAGAGGCGCCGTCCTCGGACGCCCTCATGCCCGAACCAAAGGTCCAGCGCTTGCTGCGCGCCGCGCCAATCGCGTCGCGCCGAAGGTGCCCCCTAAAACCGTGGGGCCCCTTCGGGGGGAATGGTCGGGGTCCCCGCCGAAAGTATTTTCGGTGGGGTAATTTAGGGGGAACCCGCAGGAGGGGGCTTAACAATACTTCAATGTCAAAGGACGGTAGCCCGTTTCAAACACGGGGGAGGAAAGCCCGAATGGGGCTCCCCGCAAAATGCATGCATTTTGTGGGGTCCCCGGGTTGGAGGGGGAATTCTAACTCACCCGCGAGACGAGAAACTTGAGAAGGCGTGCCTGAATACGACATTCACTCCGAGCGAGTATTATTTGGCACCCCGCCGAGGCATCGGCGGGGAAAGGAGTCCGCCGAAGGAAACTTCGGCGGAAGATAAAGCAATTAAGGCGCGGGGCGGAAAACCGCTCCGCGCGTGTATTTATTTTGAGTATTTCGTTGTTGTCAAGGGTGCGAAAAATTTTGAGGGCGTAACCCCGCAAATTTTTTCGGCGCTGTTCCTTGACAAAAAGAGTGCAGGTTAAGAAACGGTCAATCAAAGTGCAGTGCCCGCAAGTGCAAATGCTCTTGCGGGCACCGCCATAGGACGGGCGGGTGGGGCATCCTTGTGACGAACACTCATTCGATGCGTCCCCGAACACACCGCACAGCTTGATAGGATGTCTTTGAGCATGCCCCGTTATTCTCTTGCGGGGTTTTTTCTTTTTGTGTCGAATGATGCGGCGGGGGTGTTGCGGGGACGGGGCGGTCATATCTTTTAGTATGTTTCAGGGATTGGTGACGGGTGTTATGGCGGCGGCGGTGGCGGCTGTTGCGGATGAGGGGGCGGTGACGGAGCTGCGGCTGCGCGTGGGGCGTCCTCTCATCGTGCTTACCGCCGAGGCGCGCAGAGCGGCGCGGCTGCCTTCGGGCGCGCCTTTCATCGTCCGCCGCGATGATATCGAGCGGGTGCTCGCTGTGGCATCCGATTTCTCCGTCTACGCCGTCAACGATCAGCTTGTGCGGGGCTATGTTTCCCGCAGGGGCATCCGTATAGGCGTCGCGGGCGAGGGAGTGGCGGAGGGCGGACGGCTCATCACAGTCAAGCACATCGCCTTCCTCACCGTGCGCATCCCGCACGAAGTGAAGGGGGCTGCCGACGGAGTGCGGGGCGCCGTGTTCGGCGGGGGAGTGAAGAACACCCTTGTCATCTCGCCGCCGTACGGGGGCAAGACGACGATGCTGCGCGAGCTTGCCAGGCTCGCTTCCGAGAGATACGACACCCTCGTCATCGACGAGAGGTTCGAGCTCGCCGCGGCGGAGAACGGAGTGCCCACCCTCGATGTGGGCGACTGCGACGTGGTGAGCGGCGTCGGAAAACTCGCGGCGTACGAGAATACCATCCGCGCGATGAACCCCGAGGTCATCGTCACGGACGAGCTCTTCCGCGGGGAGGAAGCGGAGGCGGTGACGGACATCGCAAGGAGCGGGGTCAAAGTGTTCGCCTCTTTGCACGGCGACGGCGTGGAGAGCGTCGCGGGCTCTCCCGTGTTCCGCCGGCTCCTCGATGTTGCGGAGACCTACATCGTGCTCACGCCCCGTCCCCGCACGGGCACCGTGCGCGAGGTGCTGACTGCGGCGGACGTCAGAGAGAGGCTCGCGTGACGGCGGACATCCTGCGCCTTGTTGCGGGAGGTCTGCTCGCGCTGGTGTGCTGCTATGCGGGGGTGCTCATCAAGCGTCACTACGCAGACCGCGAGAAGTTTTACACCGACGCGGAAGCCTTTGCCGCGTATGTATCGTCCGAACTCGGATTCCGCAAGACTACGCTCCCCGTGCTCATCGAGGGATTCTCGGAAGGGAAGAAGGGCGCGTTTCGGGAGATGCTTGGGCGGTTCTCGGGCGCGCTCTCCCTCGCGGGAGGGCAGCAAGGGGCGGCGAACGCGGCGGCGGACGCGCTCAAACTCAAACCCGATGAGAAAAAGGAGATGAAGGAGTTCCTTTCCGCGCTCGGCAGGACGGCACTCGATGATCAGCTCTCGTCCGCGTCGCATTGGAAGGAAGTCTTTGCCGCCAAACGCTCGAAGTGTGCGGAGGAGACCAAGCGCCTCGGCGGGATGTATTTCAAGCTCGCGGTGCTGCTCGGCATTGCGCTCATCGTGCTCGTCGCGTGAGCGGAGGAGGTGAAATGGGCACGGACATAATCTTGAAGATCGCAGGCGTCGGGCTGCTCACCGCCATCGTGTGCATCATATTAAAGCGCAGCGACCGCGACGACATGGCGACGTTCGCCACGCTCGCGGGACTCATCGTGGTCATCGTACTCGTCATGGACATGATCGGCGGGCTCTTTGACACCGTCAAAAACATCCTTTCCCTCTCATGATGCTGGTCAAACTCATAGGGATAGCCCTGATAGGCGTGGTGGCGGTCAGCGTGCTGCGCACAGCAAAGCCGGAGTTCGCGGCGTTCGCGGTCATCGGGACGGGCATCGTCATGCTCATCACGATGATAAGCTCGCTGCAAAACGCCGTCCTCGCCTTTGACGAACTCGTCGCCAAGAGCGGCATAGACGACCGCGTCTTTTCCGCGGTGCTCAAAGTTATAGGGATAGGCTATCTCACGGAATACAGCGCTTCCGTTGCCACCGACGCGGGGTGTGCCTCCGTCGCGCAAAAGCTGCAATTCGGCGGCAAGATCGTCATCTTTCTCGTGAGCATGTCCGTGGTCACCGCGCTCGTCGACGTGGTGAGCGGGCTTGCGGAGTTGGTATGACTGCGCACCTTTTCCCGAGCATAGGAGAGCGCGCGGCGGCACGCAGACGAAGAGAGCATATCTTCACAATATGCGTGTTTATCTGCGCGTTTTTGCTGTTAATCGTGCTGTTTTGTGCAAATACGGGCATTGCCTACGCTGCGACGGAAGCGCAGGAGGATGTAGAGAAGGAACTCTCGGACGGGGTCTCGGGCGCCATAGACAGGCTGGACACCGATCTCTTCGAGGACTTCCTCGCCTCCCTCGACGACAGGCAGGCGGAGGCGGTCGGCATTGCGGATCTCAAAGCCGCGCTCAAAAGCATCACGGACGGGAAACCCGCGGATTTTTTCGGCTCCTTTCTCTCCGCGCTCGCCGCCGCGGCGGGAGGGGCGTTCCTCGGATTTTTGCCGGGAGTTGTCTCCGTCGTCATCATCTGCCTCTTGAAGAGCCTGCTCACGGGGATGTCATCGGGCCTCGGGCGTTCGGCAACGGGAGGGGTGGTGCACATCGTGTGCTATTCCGCAGTCATCGTCATCCTGACCGCAGGGGTCACGGGTGTCATCCTCTCCGTCACGGACACCGTGAACGCGCTCGCGGGGTTTTCCGACGCGGTGTTCCCCGTCCTGCTCACCCTGCTCGCGGCAGTAGGCGGCGGGAGCGGAGTCGCTCTTTATCAGCCCTTCATGGCTGTGCTTTCGGGCACGGTCATCAAGGTGGTGCAGAGCGTCATCGTGCCCGCCTTCATCGCTGCCATCGTCTTCTCGGTGGTGGGCAACATCTCCGAAAACGTCAAGCTCGGCAAACTCGCAAAGCTGGTGCGATCGGGCGCGGGATGGCTCGTCGGCATTCTCTTCGGACTGTTTGCGACATTCATCACCGCGCAGGGTATCTCGGGCGGAGTGCTGGACAAGATCGGCTTCAATGCCGCGAAATTCGCCGTGTCGAGTTATGTTCCCATCCTCGGCGGCTACGTCTCGGACGGCTTCGACCTCGTCACCGCCTCCCTCGTGCTTGTAAAAAACGCCGTCGGCGTGACAGGGGTGGTCGTGCTGCTTGCGGTGGTGCTGTTTCCGCTGCTGCAGCTTGCCGCCTACATCCTCATGCTCCGCCTTGCCGCCGCAGTCACGGAACCTATGGGAGACGCCCGCACCTCTTCCGTACTAGCCGCGCTTGCGGACAACGCGCGGCTGCTCGTCACCGCGCTCGTTGGTGTGGGGTTCATGTTCTTCATCGTGCTGATGCTGGTCATCGGCAGTTTCAATCCGGGGGTGTGATATGCTGACCGCTTGGCTTACGGGGATAACGGGCGTCATCGCCCTCGGAGTGCTGCTTGAGATCCTTCTCCCGGAAGGGCAGACGGGCAAGTACGTGAAGGGAGCGTTTTCCCTTCTCGTCATCCTGGTCATCGTGTCGCCGCTGCCTACGGTGTTCGGCACCCTGAAAGAGTGGCAGCCCGACTACTCGGACATCGCGCCCGACGACGCTTTTCTTGATGAGACGAGGGAGAGTTTCGCCCTCGCGTGCGGTGAGCGCGCGGAAGGAGCGCTTGCGGAGGAAGGGTACGAAAGCGAGGTTTATATCACCATAACCGAGGGTTCAATGTCGGAATTTGACAAAATAGAGGTGATCCTTTCCGTCGGGTCAATTTCCGCGGAGGAGGGAAATAGAGTGTTAGCCGAGGCGGCTCGCATTGTCGCGGAGGCGCTCGGAGCCGACCCGGGCGTTGTGAGTGTGACGGTGAAGGAGGTGGGGTGATGGAGGTCAAAGACGAGAGACGGAGCGATCTGTTCGACAAGGTGAAAAACTCGAGCGTGCTCAAAAAGATCAGGGGCATAAAAAACATCCGTCTCATCGCGGCGATATTCATAATCGCGGTCGCGCTCATCATATATTCTAACGTAGCCGCGGACCGCGCTGCGTCGGACCGTACGGCGGGCGCGCCCGAGACCTCGATGGACAGCGACGAGAGCCGTCTTGCAGGCATCCTCGAGGGGCTCGAGGGCGTGGGCAGAGTGGAGACCATGATCACGAGAGGCGAGGACGACGAGGTGGTCGGCATCATCGTCATCGCCGAGGGCGCCGAGGACATCGCGACAAGGCTCAGGCTCCTCTCTGCAGTGACTACGGCAATGGGCGTGGACAAACAGATCGTCAACGTCTACACAATGAAATGAGTTATGGAGGACAGTATGAAAATCAAACCCAGAACCAAAAAGATCATCGTTTTGTCGGTGATGGTCGCCCTGCTCGTTGCCACCGGCGTGCTCAATTGGGCGCTCAACGACAGGCTGACCGCAAGCGATCCCATCGACGCGAACGCCGTCACCGAGACCTTCTTCTCTGCTTATCGCAGCGAACGCGAGGCGACAAGGGAGTCCGAGTTCCTCTATCTCGACGCCATCATCTCCTCCGAGACCAGCTCCGAGGCGGCGAAGACAGCGGCAGAAGAGCAGAAGCTCGGGCTCGTCGAGAGGATGGAGAAGGAGATGCAGCTCGAGTCCCTCGTCAAAGCCAAGGGCTTCGAGGACGCCATCGTCACCATGAGCGAGAGCGGCGTCAATGTCGTCGTCGGCACGGCGGAACTCACCGCGGAACAGGCGGCGCAGATCTACGACATAGTGCGCAGCGAGACCGATTTCGCTGCCGGAGATGTGAAGATCATCCCCTACAACTGACCCGATCTCATCAAGATCCCGAAAAAAGACGGACGCCTCCCCGCGTCCGTCTTTTCACATCTCCCACATGAAGTATCCTTCGCTTTTTCAGACAGAGTGACGCCTATATGGCATTGCGGCGTCCTGCGGAGAGTTGCGCTGGTGCAGTCGAAGGGGGCTTCGCCATAAGATAAGGTTAACGGAATTGTGATGTTTGGAAATGACGCTTCGTCACGTTTCAGACCGCAGAAAAAGGCGAAAGCGTCTTGCGGAGCAAGCCGCCGAACCTGCGCACATGTACAGCTCCACGACATTGCGAAATGGCGAACCGAACGAACACCACGCATCAGTGTCGGTATTGCGCGCAGCTTCGCCCCCAAATCAGTTGCCCCGCTGCAATGAAACGACACCGCTTCCGCGATGCCGTTTCATTACAGTGGTGCAGTCGAAGGGACTCGTAAGGAGCAGAGCGACGGAATAGCGATCGTTGCACAAAGTGCCGATCGCGTCAGCCACAGGGAGAGAGCCCCTTCGTGGCAAAGAGAAACTCCCCGCAGAATGCGGAGAGTTGCGCTGGTGCAGTCGAAGGGACTCGAACCCATACGGTTTCCCATCGGAACCTAAATCCGACGCGTCTGCCAATTTCGCCACGACTGCGCGAAAACATTATATCACACGCCGCCGATATGTAAAGCATTTGCCGCTCCCGACGATTTTTTGCAAATTTCATTGCGAAAACAGTTGCATTTTGCCGCGTTGTTTGGTATATTATAACTCGCTCGCGGGAGTGACTCAGTGGTAGAGTGTCACCTTGCCAAGGTGAAAGTCGCGGGTCCGAATCCCGTCTCCCGCTCCAATCGCAAAGGTTCGCGCCTTTGCACAAAGTTAGCGACGATGACCGCAAAACTGCGTACTCGTCGCGTATGCGCCCTTAGCTCAGCTGGTAGAGCAACTGACTCTTAATCAGTGGGTCCCGGGTTCGAATCCCTGAGGGCGCACCACAAAACACCGCAGACGCGGTGTTTTTTCAATGCGCCTGGCAGGGCTTCCTCTTTTCTTCGAAAAGGGCGGCTTTACCGCCGAACCCGGGACACGCCCCGGCTGACGCGAAAATTCATCCCGCGTGAACTCCGCACGCGGATCGGACGGAGCAAAATGCTCTATTCCGTCGCTCCGTTCTTTACAAGTCCTTTCGGCTGCACCGGTGATCATAAACCCGTCGGAAATGAAGCAAATGTGCTTGTGCCGGTTATTTGCGTGTGGTATAATTTTAAATACAACATAGATAAGTTCTGAGGTGCACAATGGATCTGATGCTAAATGACTTGCTGCAACTTACCGATGATGAGATCGCAAATAGCAGGATAGAGTTGAACATGACTGCCGGAGCCGGCGAAGAAAGATTTGTTGACAGATGGCTGAAATCGGAAGATTCTGCTAAAGAAAGCGGGCTTGCGGAATGCTCTTATTGGCCGTGGTATGGAGAAAAGCGCAATTTTCAAATCGGACAAACGGTTTTTAGCTTTATTCAAATCGGCTATGACGAGTGGCTTTTTATTTCAGCCGCAACCATAACCGAGATATTGCCCAAACAACGCGCGACTGTTTCGATCCTCGAAAAATATAAGGGATTGTTCGGTCGACTTGTCGTTTCATACAAAAAGGGGCAAACACATGCAAGATATGTTTTCCGTTTGGATAAATTGCTGCCGAACATTAAAGTAAAAGAGATCTTGTCGTGCAGGTACAGTGGAGATAAATTTGAGGGATATGATAATGTCAATCTTAAGTATTCAATGCTAAAAGACATTTTTGACGGAAAAATCATGCCCACATACCATGAAGCCTTGGAAAAAATAACCGGTGTCTATTGCCTGACGGATACGAGCAACGGGATGCTCTACATAGGTTCAGCTACGGGAGGCGGCGGCGTTTGGCAGCGTTGGGGAAATTACCTCGCGAGCAAGCATGGCGGCAATGTTAAATTAAGAAAACTGCACGAGCTGAAAGGAGACGCTTACTTCGAGAAATACTTTACGTTCACCATAATCGAATATTTTGGGCTCTCTTATGACCCGAACAAAATAAAAGACAGAGAACAGCATTGGAAACGTTGTTTTGATACGATCGCGCACGGATATAATGATAATTGATGCGTGCCGAGACGGATGTTTCCCGTGTGCCGATCCGGCATGTGCCGATAAAACATGCTCTTGTTGAGCGACCTCTTTCATTAATGATAGGCGAAAATCAAAACGACCGTCAGCCGGTCGTTTTGATTTAAGGATGCGGGTGAAAGCGTGCGCGGCGCGCGGGAGGTCAGCGGAAGGGGCGGGTGAGGGCGAGAGTGAGCGCGCGGGTGAGGGTGCTTATGTCGTAGTCGGGGGCGGCGACGCCCGCGATCTTCATGGCTTCCGCCTGTTTTTCGGTGGAATTGGTGTAGGGGTAGACCCCGAAGAGGAAGGGGAAGAAGGCGTAGACAAAGCCCCGTCTGTCCTCATCCGTTGAGGATGGGAAGTGTGCCGCGAGGCAGCGGCACACGGCGTTTAGGGAGCGGTGATAGACGCGCTTGAACTCCACGAGGTTCTCGAGCCTGCTGCCGTCCTCGATGTCGTAGAGGTTCATTGACATGAGTTTCAGCATACAGCCGCGCCCCGCGAGGATGTCCGAAAACCGTGAAGCGAAATCCTCCGCGGAGAGAGGGGCGCACTCGGCGAGGGAGTCCAGATCCTCACACCAGGCGGCGTATTCCCGTTGCAGCAGCGCGAGGAAGATCTCCTCTTTGGTGCGGAAATAGTTGTATATGGACGTGCGCGTGAAGGACGTCTTTGCGCCGATCGCGCCCAGGGTCATGTCCTTGAAAGGGAGTGCGGCATAGAGCTGTGCACAAGCGTCAATGATCTCTTCTTTTCGCGCATTCGTGAGTTCTTCCGATCCTTTTGGCATATGAACCTCCGTTTGGTGCGGCAACGCGCCGCGCGCTTTTGCATCGGTCTCTGCGTTATCCCGCCTCGTGCGAGCATCCGAAAGAGGCGGAAAGGGACAGGGCGCAAAGCCCTGTCCGCACGGCGTTTTGCCGCAGGCGCAAAGACTGACACGCTGTCAACAAAATCATTATAGCCGTCTTGCGGCGCGCTGTCCACACATAGAGCGAAATTTTTGAAGTCCCGTCGGTGTCGACCATGTTTTTGATCCTGCATAGGCATCGGCAAGGCGTACTATCACGCGCTCGGACGGAGACCGGCGGCATCGGACCTCTCGCATATCTGAGCGTAATAATTGCGGATGTTTTTTCGAGTGAGGTGTGGGCAATAGTTTGCATATCGGTAAGCCACAGCCGCGGAAAGCGCCGAAAAGAATTGCTCCGAGGCTGGTTCGTATTATTCCTGCCTGGCATAGAAAAACCTCCCGAAGGAGGTTTGTGAGGTTTAGGGAATGGGCAAGCCGCGGAGCGTGCCCGCGGTGGGTGCGGTCATTTGTCGGGGTGCTCGCGCTTCCAGCGTTTGATCTCGGCAAGGCGGGTCTTGAACCTGCCCTCCACGCCCTGTTCGGTGGGGGAGTAGTAGACCCTGTCTTTGAGGCTGTCGGGAAGGCATTGCATGGAGGAGAGCTTGTCCTCGGTGTCGTGCGCATAGACATAGCCTTTGCCGTAGTCAAGCTCCCGCATGAGGCGAGTCGGGGCGTTGCGGATGACGAGGGGGACGGGCTCCGCGATGGTGTTGAGAGCGTCCTCTTTTGCGCGCATATAGGCGACGTCGCAGGAGTTGGATTTCGGCGCAAGCGAGAGATAAACCACCGCTTCCGTCAGATGAACGCTGCATTCCGGCATTCCGATGAAGTGGCACGCCTGATAGGCGGCGACGGCGATCTCCAGCGCTTTGGGGTCTGCAAGCCCCACATCCTCGCTTGCAAAACGGGTCACGCGGCGGGCGATGTAGAGGGGGTCTTCGCCCGCTTCCAGCATGCGCGCCAGCCAATAGACGGCGGCGTCCGGGTCGGAGTTGCGCATGGACTTGTGCAGGGCGGAGATGATGTTGTAGTGTTCCTCCCCCGTCTTGTCATAGAGGAGAGACTTTTTGGAGGTGCATTGTTCGAGGTTTTCGCGGGTGACGGTGACGGTGCCGTCGTCCGCGACGTCGCCGTTGAGCACCGCCATTTCGAGGGTAGAGAGCGCGGAACGCGCGTCCCCGTTGGCAAAGACCGCGATGGCTTCGATGAGGTCGTCCGCGATGTCCACTTTCTGCCCGCCGAAACCGCGGGGATCTTTCACCGCGCGCGTCAAGAGTTCTTTGAGGTCGTCCACGGTGAGGGCTTGCAGCACAAAGACCTTGCAGCGGGAGAGCAGCGCCCCGTTCACCTCGAAGGACGGGTTCTCCGTCGTTGCGCCGATGAGGATGATGCTCCCTTTCTCCACAAAGGGGAGGAAGGCGTCCTGCTGCGCCTTGTTGAAGCGGTGGATCTCATCCACAAAGAGGATGGTGCGCTCGCCGAAACGGCGGTTTTTCTCCGCCTGTTCCATGACCTGTTTGATCTCTTTTATGCCGCTGGTGACCGCGGAAAAGTCGATGAAATTCGCCTTGGTACGGTTGGCTATGATGCGCGCGAGGGTGGTCTTGCCCACACCGGGAGGACCCCAGAAGATCATGGAGCCGATGTTGTCGCTCTCGATGAGACGGCGGAGCACCTTGCCCTCGCCGAGGAGATGTTTCTGCCCGCAATACTCATCCAGCGTCTGCGGACGCAGGCGCGCGGCGAGAGGGAGACTGACCTCGTTTTCAAAGAATGTCGGTTGTTCGAACATCATAATGTCACCTGTCGGGAGGTCTCGCACTTCCGACGCTTATAAGTATAGGAGTTTGCGGGAAAGATGTCAACACGCGCGCGAGGCGCAGGCGAGGCGATGAGGGCAAGAGATTTTCGGATGATTTTGTTTTGTGGTCCCCGCAAAGCGGCGCAGCGCGCGCACCTTTCTCTCCGGCAGAGAAGAAAAGCGGGACGGTTTTCACCGTCCCGCTTTTCCGTAAGGAGGGGAATCAGCCCATTACGTAGGAGAATGAAGCTGCGGTATTGGCACAGGTGATGATCGTGAAGAGCATCGTGTTGATGAACGCGCCCAGCCACATATTGCCCGTCTTTGCCGCCATTCTGCGGGAGATGACGGTCGCGATGGCGAGGATGGGGATCATCGGGATGATGACGATGTAGCCGAGTGCCATGTCGGGCTGCCACATCACGCCGGTGGAGCAGAATTCGCCGTACTGGATGGCGACGACGAGGAGCACGCCGAAGATGTTGAAGAACACGTTGATGAGGGTGGTCGCCCAGTCGGGGATGTTCTTCACGCGGTAGGTCTCGTTGAAGAGCGCGCTCACGGTGAAGAAGATGCCGAAGAAGACTGCGTAACGCACCATCGTGGGCAGCATATCGCCGACGTTGAACACTTTGACGGCGAGCGTCCAGATGCGGAAGTCCACCACCCACGCCGACCAGTTGATGAAGGTGACGAGATAGAGGAAGAACACCACGACCATCGCGAGCAGGAAGCTCTTGAGGATGGAGACGAACCCGCCGTTGATCCTGGCTGCCGCGAAGGGGTTCTCGATGTGCTGACCCGCGTTTTCCTTGTATCTAATGCGGTAGAACACCGTGTTCGCCAGCCACATGAAGCAGATGACTCCGAGCGAGAACAGCGCCACGACCACCGCCCAGATCGCCACCCAGTTGGTGGTGTCCTGCGGATAGAGCTGGGTGTTGGGGAAGACATAGCTGCCATATTCGGTGCAGATGTCCTTGATGATGAAGCCGCTGAACAGCATGATCGCTGCGGCGCCCAGCCAATAGGTGAGATTCTTCCAAATGCCTTTGAGGGGTTTGGGCTCGTCGATGGCGGGGAGAACTGCCGCGTTTGCCGCGGCGGGTGCGGGATCGGTTTGAACGGCAACATAAGCGACTTTCGCTTCTGCGGGTGCTTCTGCGGGAGCATCGGCAGCGTCGTAGACAGGCGCTTCCGCGGGCGTTTCGGCAGGTGCCGCCGCAGGCGCATAGGCGTATTTCGCCTCTTTCTTCGCCGCAAGGGAGCGGAAGAAGGGGGTGGTGAGCAGCAGGCTGACCAGCGGGAAGATGCACGCGAAGAGCGCGATCATGCCGATGAAAGAGAACATTTCCTTCACCCACCAGGTCTGGTTGCTTTCCTCGATGTAATCGTGTCCCGAGGGGGTGCCGAACGCGGTGTAGAAGAAGTTGATGACCGCCTCCGCGCCGTCCACGGAATAGTGCACCTGCGGATGGATGCCGGGCACTTCGTAGATGGCTCTGAAAGCGCTCGGAGCGGCTTCTCCGCCTGCGACTTCGGTGAGGACGCCGTTCACATAAATACCGCCGTTGACGACGTCGCCTTCGCTGCCTGCGATGCCGACATAGCCCTTTGCGGTCTCGGTGGAAAGCCACTCACGGGAGATGGTGCCGCCGTTTTCGTTGGTGGTATAGAAGAACTCGTCATCCACGGATTTCAGGAAGCCGACGGAGACGTCGCTGCCCGCGCCCATGAATGTGCTCCAGGACTGGATGAGCCCTGCGGAGACGATGCCGACGGAAGCGTCCTGCATGAGGGTCATTGCGGTGGTGAAGCCGCCCATGGAGTGACCGGAGATGCCGATCTTGTCCTTGTCGACGTAATCGAGATTGTAAAGATACTTTGCACTGTCGTAAAGACCGCTCGTCGCCATCATCGCGCTTTGGTTGCCGCTGTTCTCGTAGTTGCCGTGACCTTCGCGGTCCACAGCCAGCACGACAAAGCCGCGGCGGGCGAGTTCGATGGCGTTTTGCAGCTGCATCTCACGGTTGTTGAGATAGCCGTGAGTGAACACAACTGCGGGGGCGGGGTTTTCCGCCGTTGCGGTGTCCGGCTTGAAGAGGATGCCGCTGACCACTTTGCCTTCGACATCCTGCTCCTCGGTGACGGTCTGCTGCGTTTCGCTGTCGTAAGAAGTGACGGTGATGGTGCCTGCGTTCTCGGCGTCTCTGAGGTCGGTGACTTCCACTTTCCAGCCGTCGGACTGAATGCCGGACGCGATCATGCTGGAGAGGAAGATGACGATGAGACACACGGCGAGGAAGATCACCCACTTCTTGTTGCGGGAAATGTATCCCACGATGTTGTCTTTGAGATAGCCCATAATTCCTCCTGAGATAAGTTTTTTCGGTTTTGCTGCATATATTCCGCCGCCCCTTTCGGAACGGAGAAAAAACGACATATTTCGATTTTTGTGCGGTTTAAGCCCGATTTAATGTTAACTGTCAGGGTGCGGACATTCAATTGACAAATCGTGCAAGGTGTTGTACATTTTTATTGCAAAATCTTTGATTTGCATAGCTACGGGCAAGAATAGTGCAATTTTTCCGCCGAAAGTGACCTTCGGCGGGAACGGACGGGAAGGATGAAAGACATTTTCAAGGACGACGTTTCACTTGCGCGCATCAAAGCGGTGCTCACTTCGCTCGCGAAAGCGGGCGAGATCAACCTTTGCGTGCTGGACGTCCTCGGCAATCCGATAATTTATCCGACAAACGACTGCGCGCTTTGCAAGTGTGTACGCGAGAGCGCGCACGGGCGCGCGCAATGCATAAAATATGCCTCGCACTCGGTGCTGGAAGCCATGCGGGAGAGACGCACCTATTTTTATGTGTGTCCCTTCGGGCTGGTGGACTTTGTCACTCCCATATTTTTTGACGGCGAGTTTCTCGGTGCAGTGTGCGGCGGACAGGTGCGCTCCGCGGAAGCGGCGGCGCGGGCGGATTTTGTCTATCCGTTCTTCGGGCGCAGCGAATACGGCATGGATGAGAAGAAAATGCGCGAGCTGTTTGATGCGATGCCCGACCGTCCCGCGGAAAGGTTTTTTGAGAGCGCCAAACTCGTGGAGCTCTTTGCCGGCAACCTCGGCAACGTGACCGCGGTGGTGGAGATGTCCCGCAAGGCGGAGGCGGAGAACCTAGCGGAAAGGGAGCGGCTGCACCCCGCGTTTTCGTATATCGAAAAGAATTTCACCAAGGACATCGCCTTGGGCGAGATGGCTGAGCTCTGCCACATGAGCGAGAATTATTTCTCCCGCTTGTTCGGCAGGGTGACGGGCACGACCTTCCCGCGCTACATCAACGGTCTAAGGATCGCCCGCGCGAAAGAGCTGTTGCTCTCAGGCACGCTCAAAGTCAACGCCATCGCATACGAGGTAGGGTACGACGACCCCGCGTACTTCGTCCGCAAGTTCAAGCAGTTCACCGGGATGTCTCCGACGGAATGGCAGCGGTTCAAACGCGAGGAAAATGCGGCGCCGCGCGCCGCTTCCGGATCCGAGAGTGCGGCGACGGATGAGAATCAGATCGCGACGGAGGAATAAAAACACGATAAGTGCATCGAAGATCAAAAGACGCGCCCTCGGGCGCGTCTTGTCATATCCGTTGACAGGCAAAAGAGCGTGTTTACACGCCGCCACACGGGCTCAAAGGGTAGGATAGAACGAGGTTTGCCTATGCATCACCCTAAAATCGATCCTTTGACACGCATCGAAGCCGTGTGCAGTCTGCCCGCCGCGTGTTTCATCGCATACACGCAAAGTATTATCCGCGAGAGCATAAAACACGGATGGTGTTTCTCCGTATTTTTCAAAACACGTATCGTGTATGATGTGCAGGGGTAGAATTTTTCGGCATGCAATGTGGGCGGCAGCCCGCCGTGACCCACCGGATGTGTGCGGTTAAGTGCGGAACTTCGATTTTGTTGCAACAGAAAACAAAGCAAACGTTCCTTATCTAAGCCACATTTCCGCAAGCGTCTGCGCAAAGCGCAGTCGCCGAACCCCTACGGGGTTCGCACCCCGACCATGTCATCAAAATAAAAGGACACTACGCCCCGCTTTTTGGTAACTTTGGCGAGGGATGCCCCGCCAAAGTTACCAAAAAGGACGCATTTCTGCGTCCTTTTATTTTGGTGACCCACCGGGGATTCGAACCCCGGACCATCGCATTAAAAGTGCGGTGCTCTACCGGCTGAGCTAGTGAGTCATATCTGGCAGGGGTAGCTGGATTCGAACCAACGAATGCCAGAATCAAAATCTGGTGCCTTACCGCTTGGCGATACCCCTACGGCTCGGCAACTGCCGAGATATTATTCGTTGTGGGGTGAGTAGTGGGATTCGAACCCACGGCCTTCAGGGCCACAACCTGACGCGCTAACCAACTGCGCTATACCCACCACGGTGGCGAGCCTGAAGAGATTCGAACTCCCGACACACGGCTTAGAAGGCCGTTGCTCTATCCTGCTGAGCTACAGGCTCTTATTGGAGCGAGTGATGGGAATCGAACCCACGTAGCCAGCTTGGAAGGCTGGTATTCTACCATTGAACTACACTCGCATGAGTCCGTGCCGTCACCACGCGACATCTCAAAGATGCTTGAAAATATTATCACACGGGGGCGGGGATGTCAACGATTTTGAACAATGTTGGCAAGCAAACGCCATTGAACTGGCAAGGAGCTATAAGCCGCAGTCGTGTTCGCGTAATGCGACGCTTGGGGAGCCAAGCGTACCGTCACTCGAACTTTTAGCATGATATCGCGGAGGGATGGGGACAGATGTCACAGGGCGGGGACGAGTTTGGTGAAGGCGCGGCCTTCCGTGATGACGGTGTAGGCGTAGGTCGGAGTGCCGAATGAGGGGTGGGTGAGTGAGCCCGGGTTGACGAGGGTGACGGCGCCGTGCTCAACTATCTCCGCGGTGTGGGTGTGTCCGAAAAAGACGAGGCGGCACCCGAGCTCTTCGGCGCGCAGGGCGAGGGAGAGCAGGTCCGTCTTCGCGCCGTAACGGTGCCCGTGGGTGAGCAGGATCTTCACCCCCTCAACCTCAGTCACCGTCTCCTCGGGGAGGGGGAGGAAGTCGCAGTTGCCTTTGACGGCAAAGAAGCCCTTGTGCAGGGCGAGATCGCCCATTTTCGCCGCCCCGTCGCCGAGGAAAAAGACATAGTCGCTCTCCTCCGCGACGGAAAGGAGCCGCGGCGGGAGAGTGCCTTCGTGAATGTCGGAAAATGCAAAGATCGTTTTCATTTCGTTTGACCTTTTTTGTCAAAGTGAATGCCGTGTCCCTGTCGTGATCGCAGGCGTTGAAGTATGTTTGCTCCGCCGCCGCACATCATGTCAAAATCGGACGGTGCGAGCCCGATCGGGCGGCGCAGGACCCTGTCCGTATTGTTCCGCTCTGGCATGGCGCGGCATCATCATGCGGGCATAAAACGGTGTTTATGTGCAGAAAAGAGCGTATAAACCAGCCGTTATGCGTTTTGAAGCCCTTCGCGCTCGACGACGGATTCCATCGCGCGAAGCGCTCTGCCGCGGTGGGAGACGGAGTTCTTTTCATCGGGAGCGGCTTCCGCAAAGGTCTTGCCGAGCTCCGGGGAGAAGAAGAGGGGATCGTAGCCGAAGCCGCCCTTTCCGCGGGGTTCGTCGATGATGCAGCCGTCCACGCGGCCCTCTGCGGTGAACTCTCTGCCGTCCGGCAGGCACAGCGCGATGACGGAGCAGAAGTGCGCGGACCTATCCTTGTCCGCGAGGTTTTTGAGGAGCAGAGCGTTGTTTGCCGCGTCGTCGTGTCCCTCTCCCGCATAGCGTGCGGAATAGACCCCGGGGGCGCCGTCCAGCGCGTCGCACATCAGCCCGCTGTCGTCCGCAAGGGAAGCGAGCCCCGTGAGGTGCAGGATGGTGCGCGCTTTGATGAGCGCGTTTTCGGTGAGGGTCGTCCCCGTCTCCTCGATCTCGATGTCGATGCCGAGGTCGGCAAGGGAGTACATTTCCTCAAAGAAACCGCCGAGCACGGCGCGGATCTCTTTCAGTTTTTTGCTGTTGTTGGTCGCGATCGCTATTTTCATATCTACCTCATTTCGTTATCTTTTGAAGGGCAGGAAATCGTCGTCCTCATGGAGATTGTTGGCAAGGTCGTTTTTGAGCATCAGCCCGCGTTTTACCGCTTTGTATCCGTACTTGCCGCGGATGTCGTCGATGCTTTTTTCCAGCATATCCTCGCGAGGGTCCTTTTCGTCGTCAAAGAGCGAGAGCTGAGTGACGCTGCCGTCCGAGAGTTTTGTGGCTGCCACGCTGACGGCGCGCAGCGGCTGCGGGAACGCATGCAGTTTTGGCAGAAGCGCAATGGCGCTCTCCGCGATGACGGCGGCGTTCGATGTCGAGGCTGCGAGGGTGCATTGCGCCGATTTGTGGTGCAGAGTGGAAGCCTCGCGCACGGTGAGCCCGACTCCTTCTGCGGAAAAGCCGTAGCGGCGCAGTCTCATCGCGACCAGCTCCGCAAGGGCGTATACCACGATGCGGAAGTCCTCGTCCGTGACCATATCCCGCGGGGTAGTGGTGCCGTGGCTCACGCTTTTTGGGACGCGTTTGTCGTTGTAGAGTCGCACTTCCTCTTTTTCCACCCCGCGTGCGGCGTCGGACATTTTGTCCGCGATGATCCCGAAGTGGTCGCGCAGCATATCTCTGTCCGCCTCGGCGAGGGAACGGATGGTGCCGATGCCGAGTTTCCCCAGCTTTTCGGAGGTGCTTTTGCCGATCATGATGAGCTCGGCGGGCGACATTTCGCCGATGATGTCCATGTAGTGCCCGCGGTCGAGCACAACGGTGGCGTCTGGTTTTTTGAGGTCGCTGCCCAGTTTTGCCAGCACTTTTGTGAAGGAGACGCCCACGGATATGGTGAGCCCCGTGCGCGCTTTCACGGTCTCGCGGATCCTGTCCGCAAGCGCTTTTCCGTCGCAGCCGAAAAGGCGGAGTGAACCCGTGACATCCAGCCAGCACTCGTCCAGACCGAAACTTTCGACGCGGTCGGTGAACTCGGTGTAGATGTCGAAGACTTCCTTGCTGTAACGGACGTATTCGTCGTAATGGGGCGGGACGAAAACGATGCCGGGGCACTTTTTGCGGGAGATCCAGATCGCTTCCCCCGTTTGGACGCCCGCGGCTTTGGCGAGCATATTTTTGGCAAGGACGATGCCGTGCCGCGCCTCCGGGTTCCCGCATACGGCGAGGGGCATCCCGTCGTATTCGGGATGCGCCTTCTGTTCCACCGAAGCGTAGAAATTGTTGAGGTCGCAGTGCAGGATCACTCTGTCCATGCGCATATTATACACAAATTGCTCTTGCAAAACAATATAA
>CASDRL010000049.1 GCA_949283145.1 uncultured Clostridia bacterium
GAGCAGACCCGCAAACACCGCGACAAAGAGCACGACGGCGATGATCACCCTGCTCTTCTCGGAAAGTTTCGCAAAAATCATAATTGTCCCTCGCATCATTTAATGCTTTTTTAATATGATAACACAAGTCTACTAACACTTCAAGTGTAGGTTTAATAATGATGAAATTAAGAAAACCCGCCGCAAATGCCGGACGGGAATAACTCCGGGACAACGGGGACGGGGCAAAAATGTTAAATGGCGGGCATATTCGCCCGCCATTTAACATTTACACGCCCAAACCCCGCAAGCGGGTACCCCTGATGCAACCCCACATGAAAAATCAGAGATTTTTCCTGCGGGGACCCCGATTTTACCCCGTCCCACTTTTGTCCCAATGCATTCCTGTTGCGTGGCGACAAAAAAAGAAAAAGTAAACGAATTTTGAAAAATAGCGCATAAACCGCTTGCGTGCAAGTGCGTTTTATGCTATTATCACAAGGCAAACGCGGTACGCCCTCATGGTCAAGCGGTTAAGACGTCGCCCTCTCACGGCGGAATCTGGGGTTCGATTCCCCATGAGGGTACCAATCAAAAAACACCGGAATTTCGGTGTTTTTTAATTTTTTCCCCAACAAGGGGTACCAATGAAAGGACAGCACACCGGTGCTGTCTTTTCATGTCTTCCCCCCAACAAGGGGTACCAATGGAAAACACCGAATTCTCGGTGTTTTTTCATGTCTTCCCCTCAAAAGGGGTACCAGTGAAAGGACAGCACATCGGCGCTGTTTTTTCTTGTCTTTCCCCCAACAGGGGTACCAAAATAAATGCGGTTGATATCAGTCAGCCGCATTTTTTTTTGTCCGAAACGGGGGATCGAATGCCGCATAAATAAAAACCACCGGCTGTGCCGGTGGATCTTTATTTTATTGATGCTCTCACTCGCAGGGCAAGGGTCACTCTTTTTCCACGATGATGCAGCCGCCTTTGTCCAACAGCCACCACGCGTCGTCCATGAGCTGATAGTCGTATTTTATGACGTCCGTCTCTTCTTCTGACTTGCCATCCCGTTCCGCGATCATCCTGCGGAATTCCTCCAGCCCTTCGAACGTAGTGAGGTTGCCGTGGCGGCGCAGCGCGTAATTTCTGCCGTTGGTGTGACGCACGCTGCCGTCCGCCCGCACCGCGGTCTCGCTCAAAATGCGCTCCTTGTCCGCTGGGACTATGCCTTTGCTTATCATAAATGCGTTCCAACGCTGATGTTCGTGAATGGCAAGAGCGGTGCGCAGCGACGGCTTGAAGTCCAAACCGTAGCGCACGACCTTTTTGCCGTCCACTTCGACATTGTAGGAAAAGTCCGGCATATCGCCGCGGGCATAGACCGCAAGATACTCTTCTTCCGAGAGCGCCCGCTTTCCCGACGCGCCTTTGGGCACACAGTCCAGCCCGATGAGGTTGAGCTTGGAACGCAGACTGAGGCAGCAATAAAGGCTGGACTCCCTTTCCAACTGCGAACGCACGGTATACCAGCTCTTGTCGGACGCCGCTTTGCTCTTCCTCACCGTTTCGTCGGTGGGTGCTTCGCCGCCCGAGGATGTGACGAGATACTCCACATCATATATAGCGTTGCGCAGCCGCGCCATGCGGAAGATGCTGTCTCCCATGATGTCGCGGATGTTGTAGACGCATTCGCGCTCGTTGCCGATCGCATAGCACCCTCTGCCGTTCAATATGCCGAGATCCTTATGGCTCTTGCGGGTCTTTACGAACACAACAAGGTTTTCTATCTCCCATTCCGCACGTTTATCCAGCAGTTTTTGCGCAAAGTCGATGTTTTCAAGATCGGTGCCGAATGCTATCACGGCAAAATTGACAGCCTTCGGACCGGAAGAAAACGCCGCGCGCAAGGTGTTGTAGAAATGCGTGTCGTTGACATCGAGCATATGATAGCTCTCGTCCGCAGGCAGCGCGGGCAAAGGCAGATACGCGTCGGGATCGTAGTCCGCCCTCTCCTGCTTGTAGCGGTAATACGAATGGTTCAGGTTCTTGTTGTTTTCCGCGGGGTTTTTGTCAAAGATGTGATAGTGCACCTTCTTGGCTTCCGGTCTGCCGTCCCTCTCGGTGATGAACTGGTTGTTGGCGACGGAAGTGAGAAAGATCTGCCTGTTCGTCTTGCCGAAACCTATCATCGCCACATTTATGTCCACCCCGTCGCGCACGCATGCGGAAGCATAGTCGATGTGCTCTTCGTTCATGAACCGGGTGAAAGGATATCTTTCGATGAGATCCACCGCGATCTTCTGATATTTGTTGACGTAACGGATGCATCCGTGCGAGCGTTCCATTATGTCGTAATAGGTAGTCTCATATTGCGGGTCGCCGAACACATATACGCGCAGCACGCCGAACAATCCCTCTCCGCCGTCCTCGCCGAGTGCGTCCGCGAACCGCACGAATGCGCGGCAAAGAGCAATGTTGCTCTCCTCGTCTCCCGTGTTGACGACTACGACGCTGTGCTTGCCGCGGTGCGCGGCGGCGGCAACTATTTTTTCCGCCTGTCTCTCAGGATCATGCGTGCGGATGTAATTGACCTTGTCGCAATAGAGCCTTTCCGCCTCTTCACGGGATATATCTCCGACCACCGACCTCAGCCGCTCGCCGTCGCTCAGGCATATCGCCTCGTTGTTTTCGCCCGTACCGAACACATACAGTCTTTCCTTCGGGGAAAACGTCAGCCTCAGCGACCGGAAAATGAGCCACAGCCGCTGCCCCGTGAGAGAGATGGCAAACAGGAGCACGTTGACCGCGACCAAAAAGAAACAATAATATACCGTCCCCGCAAAAAACGGGTTCGCATCCATAAGAAGCCCGACGGTGGCGGTGGAATATTTCAACACCACCAGATCGACCGCAACGCTCACGGAATCGAAAAGCGCTTTCAGAAACTCGCTGCCGGCATACATATGCCCGACGCAGAAAAGGGGGATCGCGGTAAGATATATGACGGCGAATTTGCCCTGTTTGAAGCCGCGGATAAACGCTATCCTCTCCGCCCGTCTCTTTACGGCAACGTTCACGACGACATAGAGCACTTCGGCGGTGAGCAGTATACAGCAGATCGCAGTAACGGCATTGACGGCAGTCATATTCTCCCCCTTGTGAAGCGGATCCGGATGCCGCACCTATGGCACGCACCCGAAGTATATCGGAAATATTATAACATACCGCCGCTCGCTTTACAAGACGGAAAACGCCCCGGCAAAAATGCCGCGACGATCGGCAAAATCAAAAAATCCACCCGATTAGATGCAGGAAAACGCCCCGATATGCCGAATTTTGAAAACCCCTCTTGCATAATGCGGCGAAATGTGATACAATCTAAGCACGGAAGAGATTCCTGCTGTGTTCGTGATGGTGCTCGATTTTGAACCACAGCGATCTATACGGGATGGCGCGTCCGTTCACTTGATGTCAGGCCCCCTCGTTCAGGGGAAGGCAGAGAGCGTCGGCAGCCGTTGACCCACCCTGCACATGCAGGTTTATAAATGGCACCACACGGCATCGTGGGATTCTCTCGGATCTTGACCCCCGGAAGTCTCCGGGGGTCGGTTTTTTATTTTAGCGGGAGCTCGGGGTTCGCGGCGGGCGGACGGCGGTTCATTTACACAACGGCTGTGTCAAAGCGCTTGCCAATATGTAAACTATTGCCTGCGCACTTTTCCTTGCCCTTGCGCAAATCTACTCGCCCTCCGCCTCGCCGCTCTCCCCTCGCCCCCGCCTTCTCCCGCTTGTGTGTCTTCCTGCGCCCTCGCGGCTTATTTCCCGAACGCCTGCGTCAAAGCGCTTTCCGATATGTAAACTATTGCCTGCGCGCTTTTCCTTGCCTTTGCACAAATCCACTCACCATCCGCTTCGCCGCTCTCCCCTCGCCCCCGCTTTCTCCCGCTTATTTTTTCTTCTTGCACTCACACAGCTTATTTCCCGAACGCCTGCGTTAAAGTGCTTGCCAATATGTAAACTATTGGCTGCGCACTTTTCCTTGCCCTTGCGCAAATCCACTCGCCCTCCGCCTCGCCGCTCTCCCCTCGCCCCCGCTTTCTCCCGCTTGTGTGTCTTCCTGCGCCCTCGCGGTTCATTTACACAACGCCTGCGTCAAAGCGCTTGCCGATATGTAAACTATTGCCTGCGCACTTTTCCTTGCCCTTGCGCTGATCCACTCGCCCTCCGCCTTATCTTTTGCGTGCGTTTCCGTTCTTCGTAAGAGAGTGCGTTTCCCGTCAAAACGACACTCTGCCGCGATTGTCTATTGAAAGCACGCGCGCGTGGGTATATCATTAAATTACGAATAACTTTCGTGATATAAGGAGGAATTATGAAAAACAGGCTCGGTCTTGCGACAGCCATTCCTGCCGCATTATTGATCGTCGCTCTGCTCTTCACCCTCGCGTTCGCCTGCTCCGGGCTGACTGCCTTTGCGGACGAAGCGAAGATCGGCGTTGACAAACAAGACACGCTGACTTTCGGGCAGATGAGCGACATCCACTACTTCCCGCTGGAGCATTGTTACGATGCAACCGCGGAAGACTATACGGACAGCGATTTCTATCACTCCACCACCGGCGACACCAAGCTGGTCATTGAGAGCGGCGCCATCCTTGACGCACACATCAATGACATACTCGCCGACGCGCGCGCGCGGGAGGGCAAGGCGCCCCATCTGCTCTTTGCCACCGGCGACCTCTCCAAAAACGGCGAGCGCGTTGCGCTCATCGACGTTGCCAACAAGCTCCGTTACTTGCAGGAGGAGATGCGCAAGATCGAGGGCTACGGGAACTTCCAGGTCTTCGTCGTCCAGGGCAACCACGATCTGTACAACGGCTCCGGCAAGCTCTATGACGAGAACGGCGACGAGTATCAAGCAGAAGTGGTGACTTCCGCGCAGTTTGCGCTCATCTTCGCAGGCCTCGGCTATCCCGATAGGACAGAAGAGGAACTTGAAAAGATTTATCCTTCCGATTATTGGTCGTCTTCTTATACGAACGGCTATGTGGAATCCACCACCGCCGACAATGTCAAGATCACTTATTTCAACCAAAATCTCCAAAACATGGCGGACGGCACATTCAGCTACACTGACTACAACGCGCTCTTCAACGGCGGTGAGACGGTCAATGCGCTGAGCTATTACGTCGAGTTCACGGACAACGACAACTACGGCTTTTTCGTCCTCGACGGCACCGATCGCGAAATGACGGAGGATCCCTCTCCCGTCCGTGTGAACAGGACCGAATACGCGCAGGTGAGAAGCGCTCTCGAAGACATCACCGCCGCATACAATGCAGCGAACGGGCTCGAAGGCGAAGATGCGGTCGATCTTGTCAGATTCTACCTCGGCGAGGCGAGCCTGAAAGCAGGCATCTATACTTCGAATGAAAGCGAGATCCTGGCGGCGTTCGACGGCAGTGACACCGTTTACGCCGACACCGGCTACGATCATCTCACGGGCGGCAGACTCACCGAGCCTCTCCTCAACTGGATGAGGGAAATCACCGCGGAAGACCCTGACAAGACATATGTCGGCGCATATCACTTCAATGTCCTTCCCCACTTCGAGCAGGAGGACGACATCCTGAAAGACTTCGTCTTCTACAACTGGGAGTACATCGCCAAAGAATTCCTGAAGATGGGCGTGCGCTACGGCATCTCCGGGCACATGCACGCGAGTGACGTCGCCTACTATCACGACGCCGCCGGCAGGACCTTCTACGACATCGAGACGGGCTCTTCCGTGAGCTACGCCTCTCCCCGCCGTTATATGACCATCGAGCGCTACACGACGGAGGACAACAAGGCGGCGGAAAAATTCTCCTTCACTCTGCACATCCTCGACGAGTTCGAAGGGAAGGATCAAAGCTATGAGAGCTACAACGACTACATCTCCGGCAACCTCTACGGTCAGCTGGTGGAGCGCATCGTCGATCACTTCATCACCATGCGCACCATCGACGATCTCGGGCTTGTCGAACTCGCCTCGAGCGTCGAGATCCCGGTGGTCAAAATCGACTTGGGTGAGGTCGTTGAATACCTCATCAACGAGATAGCGTATGAGCTCTACCCTGACGGATATCCCGGCTTTGAGGGACAGACCCAGCCCACCGACCTCATGGACTACATCAAGAAGGGGGCGGCACAGGAGCTCATCGGCATGAAGTTCGGCGCGGAAGGCAACGAACTCACCCTGGCACAGATCTTCTCCTTCATCATGATGGCACACGCGGCGGGCGTCGAGCCCACCACCGCGGAAGTCTTTGAGGGTGAGCTTCCCGCCATCACGGGCACGGCGTCCGAGATCCTCGATCCCCTCGATCCCGTCTGGCGCGCGAGATACATTGCGGCTCTCAGAGATTTTGCGGCAAAATGCGACAGCGGTCAGCTTGCGGAAGATCTCTTCGGCATCCTGCTCGACACCCTCTACTATGACGAGGACTCCATCCTTAAAACGCTGTTCGACCACAAATTCGATCTCTCTAAGACAATATCGAGTAGCACTTTGAGCACTTTGCAGCGCTTCATAAATCAGCCCAGCAGTCTGATCCCCTTCCTGACTATGCTTGACAGCGATGTCAAGAACGAGCTGCGCGAGCTGTTGAGCGGCGTCACTTTTGACATAGATCTCACGGATTTTTCGCTTAACGAACTGCTCGGTGCCCTGTGGCCTATCGCGCAAAATCTCGTAAGCAGTCTGCTCGGTATAAACCTTGCCGGCGACTCCATCTTCGATGCGGTGGACGGGCTCTTGGGCTCCTATCTCACGGACAGCTTCTATGTGGGCCTGAGCGGCATCGCGAAAAACATCGTCATCGCCTACGCGACGGACGATGAGATCGACCTTGCGGACAAGAACGATCCCGCGGGCGTGACTGTGCTCACTCCCCATCCCGGCTATGCGGACGACTATGCCGAGACCCTCACCTATGTGAGCGGGACGTATGCCGCGGACGAGTACAACGCGCCCACGCAGGACAACGGCAGACTGCCCTCTCACCTCACGGCAAACTTCCTGCCCTCGGATGAACAGGGCGCGAGCTACGGGCTCTCCTTCTATACCGGTGAGGAGATCGGCGTGTCGGTCATGCTGAAAGACGCCGACGGGAATGTGATAGACAGCGTGAAGGTCACCGAGGAGGATCTGAACGATAGCGCGGACAAGAAATACCGCACCGTGGAAGTAAAGGGCAATAATGGCAAGATCACCCTCACCGGCGGCACTTACGCACAGTATATCCCCCTCATCGACCTCGGGCTCCTCACCATCTCCCACACCGAGACTGAATGGGAGGATGCGGACGGCAACGTGCACCCCTACACCTATCTCGACCGTGACAACGCTCCCGCAAACAGCGTGGTGTACCGCAACCGCTGGACGGTGACCTTCGACGACCTCACCTTCGGCACCAAATACACTTACGAGCTGCGCGGCGCCTACGCGGGACAGGAATTCGACCTCCGTCATTATGCGGGGCTCGACGAGCTTTCCTTCACCACGGCGCCCTCGGACATCGAGACGGACTTCGACTTCATCGCCATTGCCGACATGCAGGGCATGATACAGTCCATGTACGAGGATTCCGCCGCGGCGATAGAGGCAATCATGACGAATGCGGGCGGCTACGACTTCGTACTGAACGCGGGCGACATGGCGGACAACGGCGACAACTTCTCGCAATGGGGCTGGGCGCTCAACGAGAACCTCGAGTTCTTTGCCAACACCTCCACCTTCAACACGGCGGGCAACCACGAGGACGGCGGCGGCAAGCTGGACGACTTCTACAACTACGGCGCGATGGCGCCCGCGGGACAGGACAGCGACAGCGGTCTCTACTACTCTTTCGACTATGCCACGGCACACGTCATCGTGCTCAACACCAATGACGCAGACGCAACAAACGGGCTTTCAACCGCACAATTTGAATGGTTAAAGGCTGATTTGGAAGCAAACAAGGACGCCAAGTGGATCTTCGTGCTCATGCACAAGAGCCTGTATTCCGGCGGTTCGCACTCCTTTGACGGCGATGTCGAGGCGATGCGCGCGCAGCTCGTTCCCGTGTTCTACAAATACGGCGTCGACCTCGTGCTCGCGGGTCACGACCACACCTACACCGTCACCGAGTGCCTCGACGGCAACGGCGACCCCGTGAGCCGCGCGTCTTACGACAACGGCGTCATCACCATGGACGCGAACGGCAGCGGCGTGATGTATGTCACCCTCGGCACCATCGGCACCAAGTTCTACGACTACGTCTCCAACTCCGAGATCGAGGACAAGTTCAACGCCGAGAGCAGTCTCATGCGGACGCTCGCCGAGCAGACCTTTGCCAAGATCTCCGTCCGCGGCGATACCCTCACCTACACCGGCTACACCGTGAATGCGGACGGCACCCTCTCCGTCATCTACACCGAGCCCACGGACGACCTGCTGTTGGTCAAGATCCTCGTGCCCATCGCGGGCGTGATCCTGATCGCGGGCATCGTGATCGCGGTGGTGCTCGTCAAAAAGAACAAGGCGAAGAAGGCTGCTGCGGCAAGTGCAGACACGGATGTCGCCGACGGCGCAGCCGAGGATGCCGTTTTCAAGAGCGCGGAGCCCGAGGACAAAGAGGATACGACCAAACTCCCCGGCTCTAAGGAGTAAAATCCGACATTCGGACCCTGACTGACCATTGACATACATCATAAGATGTATGAAAATATAGTTGACAGGACCGATGCCGCTCCCGCGGCAACAGACAAAGACACACGAAACGGGCGGTCCTCCGCCCGTTTCTCTCATAAATAAGCCCGCCCTGCCGCGATATCGGCAAAGCGGCAGGGAATCGTGAAAGCCCGCGCGCAAGCCGCGCAAAACGGCGGCGCGGCGCGGAAAATGCTCGTCCCGGAGGGCGCGGGCGACAAGATATGATTACGGACGCCCGCGCGACGCGCGGGAGACTGCGGCGCAGGAAGCGTCGGGAGGCGATCATGGGAAAAGGCATAGTCAAATACCGTTACGTCATACTTGCGGTGTTCATTGCGCTCATCGCGGTCTCTGCGGCGTTTCTGCCGACGATGATCAACAAGGTCAATTACGACCTCACTTCCTACCTTCCCGACGACTACGAGACGAGCAAGGGCTACGCTTTCCTCTCCGAGACATTCAACATCCACGGCGACGTTGAGATAGGCGTGACGGCAACGCATGAGGAGATCGCGCAGGCGGCGGAGGCGATCCTCGCCCTCGAAGGCGTCACCAACGCGGTGTGGGCGCAGTATATGGAGATGCTGCTCGACTTCGGCATCTACTCTCCCGACGACGAAGAGTTCACGGAGATGTACAACATCTTCACGGACGCGCTCGCAAAGGGCGCCGCCACGGTCTCCGAGGACGGCACGCTCGAATATAAGGACGGCGTGGAGTGCAACTGGGCGCTGCTCGTCACAATGAAATATCCCCCCTCCTCGCAGGAAGCCATAAAGGTGTTTGGCGAGATCGAGACCATCCTCAAAAACGTCGCGGGTGAAGGCAGCTACGCCATGAGCGGCATGACGGAACAGGCAAACGCCCTTTATGAGACGGTGTTTGACGAGCTGTGGATCTATCTCGTCGCCGCGGGCATCGTCGTCCTGCTCATCCTCGCATTCACCACCAATTCGCTGATGGAGCCGCTCATCCTCATCCTGACCCTCGCGGTCTCCATCGTCATCAACCTGGGCACAAACGCCATATTCCCGTCCACGTCCATGATCACCTTCGCGGTGACGGCGATATTGCAGCTCGGGCTGAGCATGGACTACGCCATCTTCCTGCTGCACCAATACCGCGACGAACTGCGCACCACCTGCGACCCAAAGCAAGCCCTCGCCGCCGCCATACCCAAATCCGCAAAAGCGGTGGCGTCCAGCGCGCTGACCACGGTGGTGGGCTTCCTTGCGCTCATGTGCATGCAGTTCGAGATAGGCACCGACCTCGGTCTGTCCCTCGCAAAGGGTATCATCTGCTCTCTCGTCACCGTCATACTCCTCCAGCCCTGCCTCATGCTCATGCTGGACAAGGCGAGAGTCAAGACGCAGCACAAGTGCCTTGACTTCCGGTTCCGCGCGCCCATCAAGCGCAGCATACGCGACCGCGGCTGGGTGTCGCTGGTGTTCGCGGTGCTGTTCGTGCCCGCGCTCATAGGCTCCCTCACCCTCTCCTACACCTATGTCCGCTTCATGCCCGAGCCCGACACCTCGAGCTATACGAAGGATCAGCTCTGGAACTACTCCACCGCAAAGGAACTGGGCAACCAGGTGATGATCATCGTCCCCAACGAGCGCGTGGACGAGAACGGCGACCCCATCCTCGACGAGAACGGTGACCACGTCTACTATATCGAGGAAAACTACGAGTTCGTGAGACGGCTGACCGAGCTCGGCGCCGAAACGGTGCAACTCGACGGCGAGACCCTCGAAAAACTCTCCTACAAGCTCGGTATGTATGTCATGATCCCGGAAGGCACCGTCCTTTCCGCGGGCGGACTGCAGCTCACACTCGAACAGATCTTTACACTTGTCAGCGATGTACTCCCCCTCATGGATGCCGACACGATCGACTTTGCCGCCATGTTGGATGCGGTAAAGAAAGTGCTGCCCGACATCACGCTTTCGGAACTTATCGAACTCGCCGGACAATTCGGCGAAATGCAAAGCCAGGTGGCGATGTTCCAAAGCTACGTAAACGGGGGTTATACGATGTATACCGTGGGGATAAACCCCGCGATCGACTTCGAGAGCCAGACCAGCTTCGACATCCTCGACGAGGTGAAAGCCATCGCCAACGAGGTCTTTGCGGGCACCGGGATGACCTGCTATTTCACGGGATATACGCAGGGCGCGTACGACTTCGCGGCGGTCACCCCCGGGGACTACAACCTCGTCACCGTCATCTCCATCGTCGCCATACTCGTCATCCTCATCTTCACCCTCGGCGGCATAAAATTCCCCGTCCTGCTCGTCGCGCTCATCGAGTTCGGCATCTGGATCAACCTCATCATGCAATATATCTTTGCGGGAGGGACGGTCAACTTCATGTCCTACCTCGTCATCACGGCGGTGCAGCTCGGCGCCACGGTGGACTACGCCATCCTCATCACCACAAAGTTCCGCTCGCTCAGGAAGCGCTTCGAGCCCAGACAAGCCGCCTACCTTGCCACCACGGGCTCGGTGATGTCCGTGCTCACCTCCGCCCTCATCATGGCGGGAGCTTGCTTCAGCATCTTCGCCGTGTCGTCCAACCTCGTCATACAGGAGATGACCTTCCTCATCGCGCGCGGCGCGCTCATCAGTGCCATCCTGGTCATATTCGTCCTGCCCGCCCTGCTCTCCTTTGCGGACAAACCGACGGGCAACGAACTGCACATCCCGCGCACCCTGCGCCTGCGCCCCATCCCGACCAAGCGCCGAAAGAAATACGTCCCTGCCCTCTCCGAGAGCGACGAAAGCGCGCCGACCAAAACCTGCGGGAGCTGACATCACACCGTTTTCTATCACATCCAAAAACGCAGAGCGACACGCTCTGCGTTTTTGATCTCTCGGGAACACTTCGAATAAACCGGACATTGTGCTCGCAGACGCTCGATCAAGCTGTTCGTCGTGCTCGGGGACGCCCCAAATAGACTTTCCGTCTCGGGGTTATCTTGATATCCCCCTCCTTCCCTCCGGGCTTTCCTCCCCCGTGTCCGAAAAAGTGCAGTCCTCGCATCATGCGGGACTAACTTTGCATTTCTACAAGAGTTTTAATATCGCACCGACATAACCAAGCGGCGAACAGCACTCACTGAGAACCCGGCACGGGCGGAGGAATTCGGCGCTCGCGCACAACGCCCGTGCCTACTTAATGTTTCGTCGGCGCTCGGCACTCAGATAGCGCGCCGCGACTTGCAAGAGCGAGCGCAAGCGCCCGCTGTGCAAGTTTGGCTGAGCGGCGCGTGAGACCGTCTTCGAAAAAGAGCCAGCGTATTCGGGGACGCTCTATCCAACTTATTCGAAGCCCGAGGGCGATAAAACCTCCTCCCGTGCCTGACGGCGATATTTTAGCGTCAGACAAGGAAAAGCCCCCGTCGGGAGGCGGAGCGTACAGAGACGTACGTGAGCATCCACGACGGGGGCTTTGACGCAGTATCACGCAAAATAGCGCCGTCAGTAGTTGTTGCGAGGCGTGTAGCGCGTGTGTAAGAGTTCGTGGGCGAGATGAGAATTAGGCTTGCCCAGGAACTCCTCGTAAAGCTCCTTGACGACGGGGTTCTCGTGGGATTTGCGCATCTTCATCTTCTTGTCGGTGTCGTAGATGGCTTTGGCGCGGAGAGCGGGGACATCGGTGTTGTTGCGGACGTAGGCGCTCTTGATGGGCTGACCGCCGCCGTTGACGCAGCCGCCCGGGCAGGACATGATCTCCACGAACTGGTAGTCCGCCTTGCCTGCGCGGATGTCCTCGAGGATCTTGCGCGCGTTACTGAGCCCGCTCGCGACCGCGACCTTGACCATGGTGCCGTTGATGTCGTAGGCGGCTTCCTTGATGCCCTTGGTGCCTCTGACCTCTTTGAAATCGAGGGAGGGAGCTTCCTTGCCCGCGACGACCTCATAGACGGTGCGGAGCGCCGCTTCCATAACGCCGCCGGTGGCACCGAAGATGAGACCCGCGCCGGTGTAGATGCCGAGAGGAGCGTCGAACTGCTCGTCCGGGAGCTCCGTGAACATGATGCCGCAGCGGCGGATGAGCTTGGCGAGCTCGCGGGTGGTGATGGCGATGTCGATGTCGGGGACGCCCGCCGCGTTCTGGTAAGGTCTGCCCTTCTCGAACTTCTTCGCCGTGCAGGGCATGACGGAGACGACGGTGATGTCCTCGGGAGCCCAACCCATCTTTTCGGCGTAATAGGTCTTGACGATGGCGCCGAACATCTGCTGGGGGGATTTGCAGCTGGAGAGGTTGCCGAGAAGGTCGGGATAGTTGTGCTCGCAGAACTTGATCCACGCGGGCGAGCAGCTGGTGATCATGGGCAATCTGCCGCCGTTATTCAGCCTGTCGAGGAACTCGTAGCCCTCTTCCATGATGGTGAGATCCGCTCCGAAGTTGACGTCAAAGACGTTGGCGAAGCCCATGCGGCGGAGCGCCGCGACCATCTTGCCCTCGACGTTGGTGCCGATGGGATAGCCGAACTCTTCGCCCAGCCCCACTCTGACGGAGGGAGCGACGCCGACCACGACGTGTTTGGTGGAGTCCGCAAGAGCGTTCAGGACATCGTCTATCTCCTCGCGCTCGGTGAGGGCGCCGACGGGACAGACCGCGATGCACTGTCCGCAGCCCACGCACGGGACTTCGGAGAGCGGCTTCTCGAATGCGCAGCCGATGTGGGTGTCGAAGCCTCTTGCGTTGGCGCCGATGACAGCGACGGACTGATATTTCGCGCACGCGGCGACGCACCTGCGGCAGAGCACGCACTTGTTGTTGTCGCGCACTATGCAGGAAGAGGAAGAGTCGATGACATACTTGTTGGTCACGCCCTTATACTTGTGCCCGTCGCAGCCGAGCTCCAAAGAGAGGCGCTGCAGCTCGCAGTTGTTGTTGCGCGCGCAGCTCAGGCAGTCCTGGTTGTGGTCGGAGAGGATGAGCTCGACGGTGGTCTTTCTGCTCTGCATGACCTTGGGAGTGTTGGTGAACACTTCCATGCCCTCGCTGACGGGATAAACGCAGGCGGCGACGAGGCTTCTTGCGCCCTTGACCTCGCACACGCACACGCGACAGGCGCCGATGGCGTTGATGTCTTTGAGATAGCACAACGTGGGGATGCGGATGCCCGCCGCCTTCGCCGCCTCGAGGATGGTGGAACCTGCCTCGACGGTGACGGGAATGTTGTTTATTTTAAGATTGACTTTTGCCATAAACTCTCTCCTTTATTCCTTGACGATCGCGCCGAAACGGCAGGTCTCCATACACACGCCGCACTTGATGCACTTTGACGGATCGATGACGAACTTGGACCTGATCTCGCCGGAGATTGCGCCCACGGGGCACTTCTTCGCGCAAGCCGAGCAGCCCTTGCAGTCGTCGGTGATGGTATAGCGCGCAAGCCCTTTGCAGACGTGGCAGGGGCATCTCTTCTCCACCACGTGCGCGATGTACTCGTCTCTGAAATAGCGCAGAGTGGAAAGCACGGGGTTAGGAGCGGTCTGCCCCAGACCGCACAGGGAGTTGGCTTTGATGTAATAGCACAGCTGCTCCATGTCGTCGAGGTCCTGCAAAGTCGCCTGACCGGACGTGATCTTGTCAAGATATTCGAGCAGTCTGCGGTTGCCGATGCGGCATGGAGTGCACTTGCCGCAGCTCTCGTCCACGGTGAATTCGAGGAAGAACTTGGCGATGTCCACCATACAGTTGTCCTCGTCCATGACGATCATGCCGCCCGAGCCCATCATGGAGCCGATGGAAATGAGGTTGTCGTAGTCGATGGGGATGTCGAAGTGTTCCGCGGGGATGCAGCCGCCGGAAGGACCGCCCGTCTGCGCCGCCTTGAAGTGTTTGCCGTTGGGGATGCCGCCGCCGATGTCCTCGATGACTTCGCGGAGAGTGGTGCCCATCGGGATCTCCACAAGACCGGTATTCGTGATCTTGCCGCCGAGGGCGAACACCTTGGTGCCCTTGGACTTCTCCGTGCCCATGGACGCGAACCAATCAGCGCCTTTCAGGATGATCTGGCAGACGTTGGCGTAGGTCTCGACGTTGTTGAGGATGGTGGGCTTGCCGAAGAGCCCCTTCACCGCAGGGAAGGGAGGACGGGGACGGGGCTCGCCGCGGTTGCCCTCGATGGAGGTCATGAGCGCGGTCTCCTCGCCGCATACAAACGCACCCGCGCCGAGACGGATCTCGAGGTCGAAGTCAAAGCCCGTGTCCAGGATGTTCTTGCCGAGCAGACCGTAGTCCTTCGCCTGCTCCAGCGCTATGCGCAGACGCTGCACCGCGATGGGGTACTCCGCCCTGACATAGATGTAGCCCTGGTGCGCGCCGATGGCATATCCCGCGATCGCCATCGCTTCCAGCACGGCGTGGGGGTCGCCTTCGAGGATGGAACGGTCCATGAACGCGCCGGGGTCGCCCTCGTCCGCGTTGCAGCACACGTACTTGACGGGACCGGGGCTGTTTGCCGCGAACTGCCATTTGAGACCGGTGGGGAAACCGCCGCCGCCTCTGCCCCTCAGCCCGGACGCCTTGATGATGTCGATGACTTCCTGGGGCTTTAACTCGGTGAGGCACTTGATGAGCGCCTGATAGCCGTCTTCCGCGATGTATTCGTCGATCTCTTCGGGGTTGATGACGCCGCAGTTGCGCAGGGCGACGCGGGTCTGCTTCTTATAGAAATTGGTCTCAGAGAGAGCTTTGACGGAGTGGGCGTCCGATTTCTCCTTGTAAAGGAGACGCTGGACGAGTCTGCCCTTGACGAGGTGCTCGTCCACGATCTCGGCGACGTCCTCCACCTTCATGCCGCTGTAAAACGCGCCCTCGGGGTAGACGATGACGATGGGACCCACCGCGCACAGACCGAAACAGCCCGTGCCTACGACGGAGACGTCGTTCTCAAGCCCGCGCTCTTTGATGAGCGTCTCGAACTCTTTCTTGATGGCGGCGCTGTTGTTGGAGTGGCACCCCGTGCCGCCGCAAACCAAAACGTGACTTCTGACCATATTTTCTCCTTATCCTTACTTGCGTTCTTCGCCGATCAGATATTCGGTGCAGACGTTGCCGTTGACGATGTGGTTGGCAACGATCTTCCTCGCCTTGTCGGGGTCGACGTGGACGTAGGTGACGGGATCCTCGCCCGGGACGTGCACTTCGACGATGGGCTCGAGCGCGCACATGCCCATGCAGCCCGTGCGCGTCACTTTGACGTTCCTTAGCTGACGGGACGCGATGTCGTCCACAAAAGCGTTGAAGACGGGTCTGGCGCCCGCCGAAATGCCGCAGGTCGCCATGCCGACGACGATGCGGGTCTCCTGCTCCGCGTCCTTGTTGTCGCGCAGATTGATCTGCCCTTTCATCTTGTCGCGGATAGCCTTGATGTCGGCTATGCTCTTCATAAACTCTCTCCTCCGATATCTTTCATGTTTTCGTTTATCATATCTCTGACGAACACGAGCACATCCGGCTCCGAGACGGGCACCCCGTCCAGCTGCGCTTTGAGCTCGCGCGTGTCAAATTCAAACCCTTTGCCGTCCACGCTCACATCGAAGACGAACTCCGAACTACACTCCCCGCCGATCAGGGTCACGACGGTGTCCGCAAGGTCTCCGAGAGGCGCGCGGTCGATGTGTCCGAGGACGAACGTGGCTCTCACCGTCGTCCCCACGCCCTTTTCCGAGCGGATGGAGAACTCTCCTCCCGCCATCTCCGCCGCCATCTTGAAAAGGGGGATGCCCATGCCCACTTTGCGCGTGGTGCGCGTCGTGGTGAACGGGTCGGTCACTCTTTTCAGAAATTCGGCGTCCATGCCGCAGCCGTCGTCGGCTATCTCGATGGTCAGCGTCCCGTCCTTGGCGCACACCGTGACGCGGATGAGCGTCGCTCCCGCCTTGACGGAATTTTCCGCAATGTCCAGGATGTTGAGGGCAAGCTCTCTCATTCCTTTCCTCCGCCGCGCAGCGCCGTGACGAGCGCGGATGCGCTCCTTTCCGGCAGGTCTATCTCCCCCCTCACCGAGATGTCGTCGAGGGTGTGGGCGTCGCTGTCCACGATGACCAGCCTCTCCCGCGCCCACTCCGCGAGCGTCTCCTCCGAAGCCCTCGAAGAGAGCTCCACCACGGGATACTCCGCGGGTACGGCGCCGAGGATGTTCAGCATACTGTTGGCGTCGCGGTCTATATGCGCGGGCACCGCCGCTCCGCCCATGGAGAACGCGAGTTCCCTCACGTCGTCGCAGGAGATCGCCGCGCTGTCCAGCAGCATCCTCTCCTCGTGCCCGATGACGTTGTCATCCTCGTCGAAGTAGAGCTGCTCGCCGAAGAGATCCGCCCTGTTCTTCCTCTCCGAGACGGGGATGCGCCGGAAGAACGCCTCCAATTCCTCATATGTCGCGAAAAGGCAGAGAAGATGGATGTCCTCTCTCGTCTGCACTTCCACTGCGGGCACCACCGTCACCCCGAACTCCTCTCCCGCACGCAGCGCGAGGGGGACGTGACCTATGGCGTTGTGATCCGCGACCGCGACAAAGTCCAGCCCCGACAGAGCCGCCTGCCCCACTATGGTGACGGGCGTCATCTCCTCCTCGGCGCAGGGAGAGAGCGCGGAATGGATGTGCAGATCGTAGCGGTATCTCATAGCTTTTCCGCCCGAAAACGGCTTTTAACGCTCATTTTCTGCGGATAATACCTCCGTTTGTGCCGCTCGGCGGCTCAGTTCAGGTCAGCGGCAAGTTTCACCGCCGCCTCATATACGGGAAGCTCCGTGATGAGGAGATTCACCTCGTTCTGCGCGGCGCGCTCCATGAGCGCCGCGTCCGGCTCCGTCCCCTCGCACAGCACCACGGCGGCGCAGTCCGTGAGGGTCGCCACGGCGCAGACGTTGACGTTGCTCATCACGGTGAACCACGCGCAGTCCGCGGGAGCCTTTCCCATCACGTTGCTGAGGAAGTCGCCGCAATAGCCGGAGAGCACTTCCCTCTCTCCGTCGCCGAGCACCGCGACCCTCGCGTCCAGGATGTCCCGAAGCCTGTCCACCGTCATTTTTTCGTTCTCTCCTCCGTCTGCTGACGCACGCACACGCTGTCGCGGGGGATGACGCCGCCCACGAGGTCTTCCGCAAACGCGGTGCAGCTCGGTGCTCCGCACAGCCCGCAGTCCACCATGGGAAGGGTCTTTAAGATCTCCTCCTTCTCCATGAGTTTGCTGAGCGCGGCGAGCCTGTTCTCGTCCAGCTTGAAGACGTCCTTCAGGCGGGGGTTCTGTTCCCACATGAACCACTCGGGAGCCTTGCCTATGCTCTCGATGGTGTTCATTTCCTTATTCTTGAGTTTGCGGGTGAGATAGTGCACTCTGGAGCGCGCCACGAAGGGGTTCTCCACATTCATGACGCCGCCGACGCACCCGCTCACGCAGGCGTTGAGCTCGATGAATTCGATGTCGCGGAGACCGCCGTCCTCGAGGGCTTCGAGGATCTTGACGCACTGCTCCACTCCGTCCGCCGCTATGGTCTTGACGCCCTTGGTCGCGTTGGCTTCGCCGCGGCTGATGCCCCAGCTCAATCCGCTCGCGCTCATGCGGCAGAGAGGTCTGACCTCGGTGAGTTTCTCCATCGCGGGCACTATGCGCATATATGCGTCCGAGACGGAGAGCACGCGGTCGACATAAGGTCTCTCCACGCCCAGCCCCATCTTCAGCGCGAACACTTTGGCGGGACAGGGAGAGATGAAGTAGACCCCGATGTCCTCCTCCGGCACGCCCTTTTTGACGGCGCGTTCTCTTGCGAGTTTCGCCGCGACGTCCACGGGCGCAAGCGTCGCGAGAAGGTTCTCGGACAGGTCGTGATATTTCATCAGAATTAGTTCGAGGATGGCGGGGCACGCCGTGGAGATGACGGGCCGAGGGATCGCCCCTTCGCTCATCAGTCTGCGGGTGACGTCGGTGACGTATTCCGCCGCCTCCCCCACTTCGCCCACATCGTCGAAGCCTATCGCGAGCAGCCCGTTGAGGACGGTGTCGATGTCCTCGAGGTTGTTGAACTGCCCGTAAAAAGAGGGCGCGACGAGCGCGATCTTATACTTGAAATCCGCAAGGGAATCCCAGCTGTCGTGAGAGGGCTTCTTCGCCTGATAACGGCAGAGGCGGATGCACTCGCCGCAGCCGATGCACCTCTCATAGGCGACGCTCGCTTTGCCTCCGCGCACGCGGATCGCCTCGGTGGGACAGCGCTTCATGCAGGTCACGCACCCGCGGCATTTTTCGGGGTCGAGGGTGACGGTGTGCAGCGCTTTTTCGTCAAGGACGCACTTTATCTGCGATTTTTTCGCCATATTCCGTTCGTCCTCCTTAATTGAAATAGATGGTCATCCTGACGGTGGTCCCCACGCCGACTTCGCTCTCGATCTCGAACTTGTCGGTGTACTTCTTCATGTTGGGGAGCCCCATCCCCGCGCCGAACCCGAGGGCGCGGATGTTCTCGGGAGCCGTGGACCATCCGGGCGTCATGGCGAGCTCCACGTCGGGGATGCCCTTGCCCTTGTCCGCGAGCACGATCTCGATCCGGTCGAGATAGATGTCCGCGGTGGCGACGCCTCCGCCCGCATGGATGACCATGTTGATCTCGCCCTCGTACATGGCGATGGCGACGCGCCTGATGTCCTTTGACGGTATGCCGAGCTTCTTCAGCGTGCTCTTCACTTCCTCGGACGCGGAGCCCGCGGACGCGAAGTTGTTGCCGCTGACGGCAAACTCCAGCCTGATGCGATCCTCGCTCATATCAGGCGGCAAGCCCGGCGGCGTAGAGTCTGCCCGCCGCCTCATACGTGCTCATATCCGTGGTGATGAACACGATGTCATAGTTCTCGGCGAGTTTGATCATGTCCTCATCCGGCTTCTTGCCGCAGACGAACACGATGCAGCCGATGTCCACCATCACCGCGGTGCGCACCACCTGCGGGTTGACCAGCCCCGTGATGAGCACGCCCTGATCGCGGACGTAAGCCAGCACGTCGCTCATCATATCGAAAGCGCACGCAGAGGCGATGTCGTTGTCTGCCGCTGCGGGCGAGCAAATGATGCTGCCCTCGACGACGGAAGCGATTTCCTTGATTTTCATAGTCCACTCCATGCTCGGGCTAAGCCCGGTGAATTTTCAGTCGCGGTATTTGGCGAGTATGCCGGGGACTTCCTGCGGGGTGAGCTTGCCGTAGACGTCGTCGCCCACCGTCATGACGGGCGCGAGTCCGCAGCATCCTATACAGCGCGTGGAATTGAGCGAGAACTTGCCGTCCGACGTCGTTCCGCCGTCCGAAAGCCCCAGCTCCGCCGCGATCTTGTTGAACACGTCGCCCGAACCCTTGACATAGCAGGCGGTGCCCATGCACACGGACACTGCGTGTTCCCCCTTGGGATTGAGTGAGAATTGGCTGTAAAAAGTCGCCACACCGAACACCTCTTCCAGCGACTCGCCGAGCTCTTCGGCGACGATCTTCTGGACTTCGATGGGGAGATAACCGTAAATTTCCTGCGCTGCCTGCAGGGCGGGCATCATGCTGCCCGGCATATCCTTGATAGTGCGAAGTTCCGCACGCAGTTTGGCCTCTTGTGCGGCGGTGCCTTTGAACGCCACGGTGGTCAGCTTGATCTTTGACATATTTCCTCCGAAAACAACATAAGCGACGCTTCCGCGCCAACGAAATTTATTGTATCACAGCGAAAAAAATATTGCAATGGTAATAATTGACAAATTGAACTTAAATAAATGAGCATATATAAAACGCGCACGCCCATGCGTGCGTACGACTAAGACGAGCTCTCTTTCGAAGACGGAACTACGCGCCGCTCAGCCAAGCGTTCACAGGCGGTGCAACCGCCGCTTGAACGCCGCGGCGCGCTAAGTGAGTGCCGAGCGCCGACGGAACATTAAGTAGACACGGGCGTGGTGCGCGAGTGCCGAATTCCTCCGCCCGTGCCGGGTTTTCGGTGAGTGCAGTTCTCCGTTTGGTTATGTCGGTGCGGTATTATAAACTTTTGTAGAAATGCACAGTCAGTCCCGCATGATGCGAGGAGTGAACCTGTTCGGACACGGGGGAGGAAAGCCCGAAGGGAAGGAGGGGGAATTCTTACTCACCCCGCGAGACGAACAGCCTTTTCGCTGCGTCCCCGAGTACAATGAAAACTCCGAGCGAGCTGCGACCGCCCGATCACCCTTTGTCCCCGTATCGCAGCGGAAGCCTTCTCTTGTGCGCGCTTCTCTCTTCCATCCCCGCGATGCGGCGGCGCATGCTTTCCGAAAGCTCCCCTCCTCTGAGGTACGCCGAGATGTCCGCATAAGTCACTCCGAGTTCCACCTCATCCGTCTGTCCCGGATAAAGCCCCGCGGAGGGCGCCTTTTCCACGATGTTCGCGGGTGCGCCGAGATAGCGCAGCATCTCGTACACCTCGGGCACTGTCATGTCCGCTATGGGGTCGAAGTCGTAGGCGCCGTCCCCCCATTTGGTGAAGTAGCCAACCGTGGCCTCGCAGAGGTTGCCCGTGCCCGCGACGAGATAGCCCCGAGCCTGACCGAGCGCATAGAGGGTGGTCATCCTGAGACGTGGATTGATGTTGATGAGAGCGGAGTGCACCGCCCCGTCCGCGGCGTCCGCGGGAGTGAGGTGCTCGCCCATCGCGGCGACGATCGCCTCTTTGACGGCGGTGAGGTCGACCTCTATCTGTCGGATGCCGAAGCGTTCGCCCGCGGCTATGGCGTCATCGCGGTCGGAGCCGTAGTTCGCCGAGGACTGACAGGGCATGATGACTCCGAGCACGTTTTCCGTCGCCATGCGGCAGAGCGCACCCACCAGAGTGCAGTCCTTCCCGCCGCTGTTGCCGTAGATGATACCGCGCGCACCGGTGCTTTCCAGGATGCCCTTGATCCACTTCACGCGATTTTCGACATTTGTTTTCATATCCATTCTCGTGCACTCCTTGTTCCGCGATTTTTCCGAAAGTCATTATATTCCGTCTTTCGCCGCTTTTCAAGCTAAATTTAAGGAAAATGGGGCTTGTCATCGCCGAAAAGTTGGGTTATAATGGTCTCGAACCAAAAAAAATCCCAAAAAGGAGATAATTATGAGAAAAGCATTTATATGCCCCACCAAGTATGTGCAAGGCGAAGACGAGCTCCTCAACCTCGGCTATTTTGTCAAGACTTTCGGCAAGAAGGCGTTGCTCATCGCCCACAAGGACGATATCGCCCGCGTCCAGGACAAACTGGACAAGACCGCCGCGCAGTATAAGGTGGAATTCGTCGCCGCAAACTTCAACGGCGAGTGCTCCCGTCAGGAAGTGGCAAGACTGCAGGAGATGGCGAAAGCCAACAAGTGCGCCTGCACCATCGGTCTCGGCGGCGGCAAAGCCATCGACACCGCAAAGTGCGTCGCCAAGGGCGAAGCGCTCATCATCTGCCCCACCATCGCGGCGACCGACGCTCCCACGTCCCACTCCGCGGTGCTCTACACTCCCGACGGCGCGTTTGACGACTATGCCTACTTCAAGCAGAGCCCCAGCGTGATCCTCATCGACACCAGCGTCATCGCAAAAGCACCCGTCCGCTTCCTCGTGTCCGGCATGGGCGACGCCCTCTCCACCTACTTCGAAGCAAGAGCGAACGTCCAGTCCTTCTGCGACGTCAACGCGGGTCTCCCCTGCGGCGCCGACAGAAAGAAAGGCACTCTGCTCGCCAGAGGCACCAACGCGGCGTTCGCGCTCGCCACTCTGTGCTATCAGAACCTGCTCGCCGACGGCTACAAGGCGAAACTCGCCTGCGAGAGCAACGTCGTCACCCCCGCTCTCGAGAACATCATCGAGACCAACATCCTGCTCTCCGGCTTGGGCTTCGAGTCCGGCGGCCTTGCGGCGGCACACGCCATCCATGACGGTCTCACCGTGCTCGAGGAAACTCACAAGTACTTCCACGGCGAGAAGGTCGCATTCGGCACCCTCTGCCAGCTCGTGCTCGAGAACGCTCCCGAGGATGAGATCAACACCGTCATCGACTTCTGCCTTACGGTCGGTCTGCCTGTGTGTCTCGAGGACATCGGCGTGCACGACATCGGCGACAGGCTGATGGAAGTTGCCGAGAAGGCTTGCATCCCCGATGAGTCCATCCACTTCATGCCCTTCCCCGTGACGGTGGAATCCGTCGCCGCCGCCATCCTCGCAGCGGACAAACTCGGTCGCGAAGCAAAGGGCGGCTGCTGCTGTGACTGATAAGACCATGTATTGAACGAAGCGGCGGGATCGGACGCAAGTCCGCTTCCGCCCTTTGATGATTTTAAGGAGAATGCAATGAAAAAGATCATCAACACTCCGGAAACCGTCGTCTACGATATGTGTCACGGGCTCGCCAAGGCGCATCCCGAGCTCGAGTTCGTCGAAAAATATAAGATCGTCAAGAAGAAGGAGATCGACGAGAACAAGGTCTCCCTCATCTCCGGCGGCGGCAGCGGACACGAACCCGCCCACGCGGGCTTCGTCGGCAAAGGTATGCTGGACTGCGCGGTGTGCGGCGACGTCTTCGCCTCCCCTTCTCAGATCCAGGTGTACAATGCCATCAAAGAGTGCGCCACCGACAAGGGCGTGCTGCTCATCATCAAGAACTATTCCGGCGACTGCATGAACTTCAACAACGCCGCAGACCTCGCGCGTGAAGAGGACGGCATCAAGGTGGACGCCGTCTACGTCAACGACGACATCGCGGTCAAGGACTCCCTCTACACCGTCGGACGCCGCGGCGTCGCGGGCACGGTGTTCGTGCACAAGATCGCGGGCGCCGCTGCCGAACAGGGCAAGTCGCTTGAAGAAGTCAAGGCAGTCGCGAACAAGGTCATCGACAACGTCCGCTCCTTCGGCTTTGCGCTGACCAGCTGCACTCCCCCCGCCAAAGGTACCCCCATCTTCGACATCGCGGACGATGAGATCGAGTTCGGCGTGGGCATCCACGGCGAGCCCGGCAGAAAGACGGAAAAGCTCCAAACGGCAGATGAACTTGCAAAACGCATCGTTAAAGACCTGCTTGAGGATGTCGGC